>JAFGKV010000148.1 GCA_016928395.1 Candidatus Fermentibacterota bacterium
ACTCCCCACCCCGTCTCGCAAACGCGGAACATCCGCTGCAACGAACCTTCGATCGTCGGGATAACAGCGAAGCGTGCGATCGATCAACTCGTGAAACAGCCGCTTCACGCTCTCGTGCTTGGCCACCGTGGTCTTTCCGCGATCGGCGGAGGTCTCGGGTCTGTCTCTCGTAATCACCGCGTACATCTTGGATGCGAAGCCGAAGGGAGAGGTAGTATGGCGACGGCAGTAACCCCAGGGATTGAGGATATGGTCACGAAGTGCACTGCCATGGTCTCCGATGTGCTCAGATTGCCGGTGCGAAGCGTATGGCTAGACTATGACGAAGAGGCGGATGTTCTCTCCATGAGCTTCCGCAGGCCGCAGCGAGCTGAGCGATCACGAATGATTCCCCGTGCCCAGGTCCTGTGGACTGGCTCATGCCACTATTCTAAATCGAGAATAGTGTCCCGGCCTGATGCTTCCGGCCTCCGCGGCGGGAAAGTCGCGAATCGCAGACCGGACCGACTCTTCCGTACAGCCTGACAAGAGGGGCCGCGTCAGTGCGTGCGGGTCCGCCCGGTAGCCTCAATGACCGGGCTCAGGCCCTCGCAGTCCCTCGCCACCCCGACACGCAATCAGAGGCGTTCGCCTTTTCTATCGATTGACATGTGCCGAAAAGAGGTGCGCATATCTCGGCGAATGACGGCAACGGAGGCGCGCCAGTGGTCAAGGCTCGCGGATCAGGGGGTGCAGGGCTTTGGCGATGCGTGAGGCCACCACCGCGCTGCCCGCCAAGGACAAGTGAATGCCGTCCCGGGAGAAAAGCGCGGCCACGTCCCGAGGCGGCAGGTGTGCCAGTTCGCGTTCCAGATCCACCAGCAGGGCGCCGCGCTCCCGCGCGACTTCGCGCACGATCTCATTGTACTGCCGGTGCAGCGCCTGAGACCTTTGCTTGCCCGAGGCGAAGCCTTTCCTGACAAGGTAGTCTGGCGTATCCCATCGGTAGTGTGACGTGGGCGCCGTCAAGAACAGCACGGGAACACCGCCTCCCGTGAGTCGGTCGTGGATGTAGCCGAGATTACCGCGGTACTCTTCCGGTGACACGCGGAGTTCGTTCAGCGGATGCGGTCTGCTTCCCCTGAGGCCATCGGCCGCCCAGGCCGCCAACTGGGCCAGGCGTAGTGTGCCCAACCACCGGCCGGCGCCGCGGGAGGCCGGCGCGGGGGAGACGGTCTTGCGTCTGTCCGGGGCGCCATAGGCCTGATAGTGATCGTTCCACCCGAAGAGCACGACGGCAGCGTCGGGCTCCAAGGCTGAGCCGTAGAGATCCGCCAGCACCGTCCCCTGGTATGAGCTGTAGCCGGCGGCCGCCAGGCTGACACAGTCAAAGCGGAGGGTGTCGGGGCCATCCAGATTGAGCAGATGACCCACCACATCGGGGAATCCCTGTTCCGTCACCGAGTCGCCGAAGAAGAGGATTCTGAAGCATCCCGCCGGCTTTGGGATCTGGACTTCCCGGCCCACGAAGCCCAAGGAATTCACGTTCTTGTCGTCGCGGTTTCGCCTCCAGAACAGCTTCTCGTCCGGCTCCAAATAGGCAAATCCGGTGGGCCGGGGATACCCGAACTGGATTCCAGCCTCATACCTGAAGTCGCGAAGGCGCAGGAGTAGTTCGGGCACGACGATGAGCCCATTGAGCACCGCCAAGGCCACAACGGCATTGAGAATGGCGGTATGCCGAATCCGAGGAGTGCCGTGCCACAGCCCCAGACACGCCAAAGCAAAGACGGCCACCGGGACCATGCCCGCGCGAGAGTGGGCGAGTGCCATGGACAGGACTAACGACGCGAGAAACGACACCACGCTCAGCGCCCGGGTCAGGCGCACATCACGGGAAAGCATGCGGCACCTCTTGGCTCGCTTCGCGAGCATATGGCGGTTGATGGTTCGCAGTTTTGGCGTCGCGGATCACGCCACATCCACGGGTTTCATTTCGCCGCGACTTCACGGTTGTGCCGACAGCACGTAGTCTCCCCGTGCACTTCGCCATCGGTAGATCACGGTTCATGGATCACGCCTCCTAATCCATCCTTCGGTTCTTCCGGTCCCCGTCCTCCGATGGTGTGCATCTCGGGGTGGCGAATCCGGTCTACCCGCAGGGGAGGGCGTAGCCGTGAGGAGATGAGAAACAAAGCCCACAGGCTGGCGAGTTCGTCGGGCCTGCCATGCAGAATGTAGACCGCCAATCCTCCCAGCAGGAACACGGCCCTGGCGGCTCCATGGAGAACGATCGAAAGCCGGGAATGGGCCGATGCCAGCATGCTGCACACCTGCAGCATGGCGCCCGAGGCATAGCTCAGCAGCAGGAGTAGCACCGAGACCGCGCCGGTGTCCGCCACCCAGGGCGGAAACGGGACCACGGCATGGTAGAGGAGTATGCTCACACCCCACAGGGGCATCACCATCCACTGCGTTGACGGGCGTTTCACGGACACACCCCCATCGGGAGGGTCTTGACCCGTGCACACATCCGCGCTAACCTCAACGGCTCTTGAGGCAGTTGGGCCCGATGCCGGAGTGGTGAAATAGGCAGACGCGCCGGACTCAAAATCCGGTGGCCTCCGGGCCGTGTGGGTTCGAGTCCCACCTCCGGCACTCGACAATGAGTCTTCTTACTTTCCGGCGCCACCGATGACACTCTCCACCGCGCGGCGACCGACAGGGGAATCGAAGCTCTCGATGGCCAGGAATTCCCCCCTGGTTGCCCCGTACACAATGCCTCCCGAATGATCCACCTCCCGCAACCGTCCCTTGCCATCGGGCGTCTCACGCACCTCGCCCAGATCGCCCAGGAGGGCTCTGAGTGCCTCGGCGGCATCCTGCGGGGAGTTCATCCGGCAGAGAAGCACCTCGTCGTCTGTATTCCTGCGATGCAGGTTCTCTCCGAGCGTGCGTGGGCCCGTGGGGTCTCTGAATACGATTCGCCACAGATCGCGCGGCGAAGCACCCAGCCTGGCCGCCAGTGACCCCATCAACAGCCCGTCAGCCTGATGCCATCCCAGAGCGACCCATCCCTCGATTGGGGCGGGCAAAGCCCAGGACGGAGGCGCTGCGGACAGCACCCGATGTTCAAGTTCGAAGGGGCCATGGCGCCCGGTCGTGCGGGCATGGGCATCCACTACCGCTCCGGAGAGCATCCGCCCGTCCAACAAGGCGCCGACCGCCCCGGCCACTCCCTCGGGGAACCTGCCCGAGAGGCTGATCATCCAGGTCAACGGCGTATCCGGCCCCGGCGCCGTCGCGTCATGGGCGACCACGGCGTATGGGTTTCTGCGGGGTTCGATGACGCCGGCGGATCGCCCTTCCACGTCTCCCGCACCGAACAGGTAGAGCCCCCGTACGGGGAATGCCGCAGGTCCCTGGTATTCCGTCGTCCGCCACCAGACGCTGGGGTGGTCGCGCAGTACCTGGTTGGAGTTCTCCGTCCCCACTACGATGAGGTGATAGGAGGAGGCCTGGTCTGGGTGTGCGGCAACCCATGTGTCGGTGAGCAGCCGCGTCGAGGGGTCAGCCGGATCCAAGGCACGGCAGATGCGCAGCGCTTCCTCCCGCTCCGGTGCCGATGCCCCTTCGCCGATGACGACCCGGGTTCCGGTTCCCAGCCAGTCCAGCAGGGGAGGCGCAGACGAGGCGCCATGGAACAGGAGGACTGCAAGTATGAAAACGTGCTTACTCATCGCGCACCTGCACCAGAGCGGCCCCGGCGGCGGGCAGCACAACCTCTATGATCACACCTCTGTCGATGTGCTTTACCCCGAGGGTGTTTCCCCCGAGCAGCTCTGCGGCATGGCGGACGCGGCCTGTCGTCCGAAGGAGCACGGGCGCGGTTCGAGCCTCGCCCCGCTCCTCCAGCACAACGACCACCAGGCCATAGGGGCCGTCAAAGGCATAGGAAGAGATGCCTTCCGGCGCGGACACATCAAAGGAGCTCATCCCTTTCAGGTCATGCACGAATCGTCTGACGGCCGCATAGTCCTCGGTGGCGCCGTCGTCCCAGAAGGGGCCCTTGACATTGCCTTCGGGCAAGAGCTTCACCGACGGGGATCCCAGCACGGCCTCGTCGATACCCACGTAGGAGGCAATCAGACGCGGCGTAAGGCCCATTCCCACCACTCCCACCGGGATGCCTCGATCGAGACAGAGGCGTAGGCCTGCACGCTCCTCGCTTGATAGGGCGCCGGGCACGGGGATAATCACACCGTCGGGCAAAGTGGATGTCCCCACCTTGTCCAACCGGGCCATGCCCGAGATGGGCAGCCCCGCCTCTCTGAGCATGCCGAAGAGTCTGGCCGAATCTCCCATGATGACTTCGTCTTGGCCGGGGGAAGGCAATCGAGGGCCGACGGCCGCCATTACAAACCCTCGCGGCCGCCGTGGCCGGATGGCCTCAGCCGTGGCATAGAGCTCCTGGAGGGCGTGCCAATCCTCCTGAAAGGCGACATGGCCGCCCCGCGTGCTGCGGGACGAGAGCGCAAGCCAGGTCTGCCATCCACCGAGCCATGAGACCCCTCCTCCGTCGGCATAGGTTTCCACCGGTACCCACCCTTCGTCCGAGGCGGCCATCATCCAGAACAAGTCGGCATTCTGCCGGCGGATAAGCTCGGCCTTGGCGATGCGTTCCGCTCCGATGCCGCCCAGCATCTCCATGTGGTAGTGGCCCACGCGGCCTTTGGGCGCCAAGGCCTTGCCGAGAGAGACCAAGTAGGTAGGCACATGATAGTCCCGGCCGGCTCTCACGTTCCAGGCATCGGACGAGGACAGAGAGAACAGCTCCTGCCATGACTCGGCGAAGCGCTCCACCTCGGGGATCCTCAGGATGGTGGGAAAGAGGGGGAGGTCGAACTGGTCGGTCAGATGGGAGCCCGAGGAGACTGACTGCAGCTCATCCCTGACAATCCGATGCGCAGGCAGCGCTACCTCGGTGGCAACGAAGTAGCGCCAGTCGGGGTTCAAATCTCCCAGGGCCAAGGCGGCGATGCTGTCAGCCGCAAGACCTATCAAAGCGGGCTCTCCACGGCTCTGCATCCATCGAGCGAACACGGCAAGATGCTGGGGATGCACAAAGGCTGACGGCCACGGAATGCCGTTGAACCCATCCACGAGACTGGCGCTGATGGTGAGGGTTTCACCGGTCCACGTGTGGCGGGCAAGCCTTCGAATGATCTCGGCATTCCAGGCCCGGTAGTGCACCCCATTGGGCAGGAAGCAGAAGGAATTGGGAAGGAAATCGCACCAGGGCTGACCAGGACGGGTCCGGGCGAACGGCCCCCACGCGATCCCCGTGTCGGCATGGGCGCACAGGTTTTCCTGGGCGAACTGCAGCGGGTCACCGAACTCATAGAGAGATCCCAAGACCTGCACCCCCTTGGCTCGGTCCCAGATGCAGCTTCGGAGATCCGTCGGCGAAGAGACCAGAACCCGGGCATGAGACTGTGCGTCGCCCAGACGGGCGTCGACCCGGTACACTGAGGGAGGGGGAGGACTCATCCGCCACTCTGAGACGCTCCATGGCGACCCGGACCGCCGGACGGGGATCTCGACGAGTTGTACCGGCGTTCCCTGGACCACGTCCCGGGCTGTTACAGCAACCTGTCCGTGGGCCGGATCCCAGGACTCCACGAAAAACCTGATCTCCTCACCCGGCATGAACAAGGGGTACTGGCCCGCGGGCCCCATACCCTGGGGGAAGTCGGCATCGGCCCGCGGCCACGTGGCGAAACGCTGGGGAGTCCGGCGCGAGAGAGGCGTGTGCCACACAGTGACAGTGGGGCCGGGCCGCCGTACCGCGGTCTCGACACGGAACAGGCACCGCTGATGCTCCTCGGACAGGAGCGCTACCTCCAGCCACAGCGGGGTATCGCCCGTGGCGGTCTCGTATCTGACCAGCTCATCCCGGGAGGGCCAGGGTATCACGAAGGATGTCGTGCCCGCGCCGGGCCGAAGATCCAGATCGTGGGAACAGAGCAGGCTCCGTTGCCAATCCCGGAAACGGTAGCGCACGTGCATCGGCCGGGAATTCCGGCGCCGAAGGCCGACGGTGATGCCTCCTGGGCCTGAGTCTATGGGCCCCAGCAGCATATCCTCGCTGACCAGCTCGCGGATTGCCAGAACCAGGAGCTGGGAGGTATCCTCATGGAGGAAGCGTTGCTTCGAGGCTTGCACGTCCGACCAGTCGAGTTCCCGGGGGTCTTCCAGACGCAGCGGCACCGAGAACGATGCGACCCGTCCGCGCCCGACAGTTCTGACGGCCAGGGCCGGCTCTTTGTCTTCCCACTGCCACAAGGCCTTCTGTACCGGCTGGCGAAACGTGGGCCGGTCCAGAGGCTGGTCGAGGGTGATACCCGAGCCGGTGCAGAGCACCGCACGACCGCCCGGATACACCAAGGGAACACGGTCCGAGGCACCCCACACGCCGACCTGCACGGTGGAACACGGCGGGAGCACCCATGATCCGTCAGCGCAGGGACGGCCCAGTGCGTCATCAGACCACACTCCCCGCACAGGTCCGAAGCGCGAGCCTTCGACGCAGATCTGGTGGTTTTGACCGGACGGAAGCGAGACCTGAAGGACCCGGGGCTCGCTACGCTCGCTTAGGGCGCTCCAGGTGGCGGCATCTACCAGCGGGACGGGGTCGTGGGCTGCGCGGCTCTGGAGAGCCCAGGGAGTCAGGTCGGGCGAATCGCTCAAGACCTCGGGGTTCAGCACCAACGCCGTCTTTCCGGCAGCAACGGCAGCTCGCACCAGCGACGGCGCCGCGGCACCGTCCACGACAACGATATCCGCATCGTCCTGTTCGGCAGGTGCAAGCCCCATGAGGCCAAGCCGGTTCCACGGCAACCCCATGGAGCCCCAGACCGTGCCCACCGGGGCCGCATCATGGGGGGCGGCGGTCTGGGCACGCATGGCCGCAATCAACGAAGGACTCAGCAGCGCGGGCGCGGAACAGGCCATGACGCGTCCCGCGCCGTATCGGGCGCTGGTGAGCAAAGGGCTCGCCCTGGGATCGTCACCGGTGATCTCCACGCGGTGGGCCCACGCCAAAGGGGAGAGGTTCCACTTCGCCGTTTCCCGGGTGCCGGGCCGCGCGAAGTGGGGGTGATCTGGGAGGTGGATTGCCGCGGTCACATCGACCAGACCCTCGTCTGGCCCCATCCCTGCCCCGAGAGGACCCACTGCCCGGGGCAGAACCGCGCCAACCCGCTCGGCCGATGGGCCCAGCACGGTGGGAAGTATCCGCTCCAAGGGCGTGTCCTCCCACAGTCGGCCCTTGTCGTAGAACACACACACAACCGTACCGCCCGTCCTCGCCCAATTCTCGATCGCCGCCCCCGACGCCCCTGAGAGAACCACTCGGCTGGACAGGATCAGCAGGTCCACGCCCGCCAGGGTCTCCTCTGTACAGCGAACCGAAAGGTCCGTTGGTCCCGCCAGGCCCCCGCGATTGGGATCTCCGGAGTCTTCGGGATTGACGACCCTGACAGCTAGCGTGTTCAATCCTGGGCGAAGACCCGCAAGCTCAGCGTCCAAATCACCCCAATACCCGCCGCCGGCACCGATCCTTCGGCCGTTGAGAAATACCGTTACCGAGTCTTCCAGAGCCCGCAGCGTCAGGCACGGAGAAAGGGCCCCAACGCCGGCACTGCGTAGTGTGCGCCGGTACCACGCGACCCCCGTGTACCGGATGCCCCTGGCCTGCCACGGCGCACCCGTTTCCATTGGCTGCCACCCGGGGCCGTCGGCAAACGCCCAGCCCCCGGCACCGGTGTCCTCGGGATCGGCGATCCACTCCCAGGCATCCTGCCATGCAGGGAAGGGATCCATGGTAGTCACCGATGCGCCGGCACGCTCCACGGCATCCCTGAGGGGCATTGACTCGTCGCCGGGCGGTGCCAGAAGAAGCACCCTGTGACGGGGCTCCTCGGCGCACGACGTCACGGTCAGGGCGAGAACGACAATGGTGAAAAGGCAACGGTGCATTAGAGATCACACGGCTTCACGAAGAACGTCACCCAGGGTGTGGCGAGGTCGGGGTGGCCAGCGGGTACGACACGGAAAGCCCAGGGGTTGTAGTGGGACAAGGTATTCCAGAAGGTTGGGGTGAATGGTCCAAAGAGCACCCCATCCGGTTCGGATGGTATGGCGCCTTCCACGCGATAGGTTCCTTCACCCACGACATACTCGATGTTCATATCGCCACGTCCCTCCGCGTTGAGGCGAACGCCGAGCCTTCCGTCTGATGCGGCAAACGCCAGGCTGTCGCCAGGCTGTGGAGAGATGATAACGGGCCGTACGGCAGGCCCTTGGTCTCGGCTGTCATGGGCCCAGAGAGGCGCCCGGTACAAGCTGCGGCATCTGGCGAGCCATGACTCCAGGAGCCCCTCGAGGCTGTCCGCCATGCCCGGATGGAGCGCGGAGCATTCAGACAGCTCCATGGGGTCACTCTCGATGTGAAAGAGCTGGCGCGTCGAGGCGGCGGCCTCGTCCCGCCGTACCAGTTTCCACCTGTCCGTGCGCACGGCACGTAGGCGGATACCCTGCATCTGGGCCGTGGCCTGGTACCCGCCCAGGACTGATGAGACGAACACGGGCTGCGGCGGAAGAGGCATGCCTTTCAGCAGGGGTGTGAGCGATCTGCCCTGCACGCCTTCAGGAATCGGCACTCCCACGAGGTCGAGTACCGTGGGCATGATGTCCACGAGCTGCACCAGATCCTTTGACCTTTGGCCACCTTGCAGGCCCTGCGGCCAGGATACGATGAGAGGTATGCGGAGCTCCTCGTCGTAGAGGGTGCTGGTGAGCGAGGTGCTGGCATGGCCGATATTGCCATGTTCCAGCAGTTCCTCCCCGTGATCGGCCGAAATGATGACCACGGTGTTGGAGTCTATACCCAAAGAGCGGAAACGATGGAACAGAGGCTGGAAGAAGAGTGAGTCAGCCTCGGCGACCTGGCCGTCGTACAGGCCGCGAACCCAGCCGGTGTCCGTTGCGGCGAAGCTCAGCTTCCCTTCGGGGAGCAGGAGTGCATTCCTGACGGTGGCGATGCGTTCCTGCGTCGCGGGATCCCGTGGTACGTCCTGGGGCATGAACAGCGAATCAAAAGGGGGAGAGGGATTGTAGGGCTGATGCAGGTCGCGGAAGTGATAGTAGAGGAAGAATGGCTGGTTCGATGTCGCGTAGTCATCGAGCCACCGGAACAGTATGTCGTGGCCTGTGGTGAGGAACTCCTGCTTCTGTGGGAAGTCATGGAACCTTAGATTCTGGTAGTTTGGGGAACCGACGAGATAGCAGATGTCAGGCGCGTGATATCCCGCATCTGCCAAGACGCCGGCCAGAGTTGCCACGGCCCTGGAAAGGCTCTTTTCCCGGGTGTCGACGCCGTGGGCGGGCTCATGACGCCCCGTGAGGCACGACACCAAGGAGGCCGAGGTCCATGCCGAGTTCGCGAACGCATTGGTGAACATCGTCCCTGAAGAGGCAAGGCTGTCCAGAGTCGGGGTAAGGGGCTTCCAATACCCCATGGATCCAAGGCGATCCGGTCGAAGCGCGTCCACCGTGATGAGCACCACATTGGGAGTCTCGGCACGGGCCGGGCCGGCCACCGCCGGCGCGCCAAGAAGCGCGGCGAGAAGAATGACAGAAGCAAAGGGGCGCACCATCTTGTCTCCGAGTCTAAGGAACATGCCGTGAGTGACTAGTCCATACTCAGGCGCCGCAGCATCCTACACCCCTGCCTTGTGGGGCACCTGCGAACAGCCGACGCAGCAGCCATTCACCTCTCGGTTCGGCAGCACTCCGCGACGTGCCAACCGAGCGCATCTGTTCCGGGATGGCGTCTCACGGGTCGGCAGCCGGGAACCCAGACAGCAGGCGGCGGGTTCTCAGCGCAGCGAATGGGGTCTATGACGAGTTTTGCCCGAACAAGATACACCGAAAGGGGACGATATGTTCTTCTGGGATCCAACCTTCTTTCTCCTCATTCCGGCCATGCTCTTGGCCGTGTATGCCCAGTCAAAGGTACAGCGGGCTTTCGCGGAGCTCTCACACGTCCGTGCCCGGCGTGGTCTCAGCGGCGCCGAAGTCGCCTCGACTATCCTCCGCGCCAATGGGCTGGCTACGGTGGAGGTCGAGCCGCAGCAGGGAACTCTTACCGATCACTACGATCCGCGGGTTCGGCGGGTCAGGCTGTCGGAGCCTGTGTACGGCGGCAGGTCGCTGGCTGCAGTCGGTGTCGCGGCCCATGAGGTCGGTCATGCACTCCAACATGCCTCAGGGTATATGCCACTGCGTTTTCGCCACGGGCTGCTGGGCCCTGCCCAGCTGGGAAGTACCCTGGCGTGGCCCTTGGCCTTGATCGGGCTACTGATGGGGAGTCCCAAGCTCCTTGACATCGGCATCATCCTGTTCTCAGGGGCAGTGCTTTTCCACGTCGTGACGCTGCCGGTGGAGTTGAACGCCTCCCGAAGGGCGTTGACGCAGCTTGTCTCCACAGGCGTTCTGGCGCCGGATGAAATCCCCGGTGCCCGCAAGGTGCTACAGGCGGCCGCTTTGACGTATATTGCCGCGGCAGCCGTGGCCGTGATGAATCTACTCAGATTGCTCATCCTCAGACAGAGCCGCGACTAGTAGGAAGGCATCATGCGAACGGTCAACCTCATCAATACGGGCGGCACCATCGAGAAGGCCTACCAGGAGACCGATGGGAGCCTGTTGAATCTGGATGCCCGCCTGGATTCCTTTCTCCGCCGCATCCGCCTCCCCGACGTACGGTTGCGCACGACGCGGCTCATGAATGTCGACAGCCTCCAGATGGGCCAGGAGGATCGGGACTTGGTGGCCCACACCGTGGCGGTGAAACAGAGGGAAGGCTATCCCATCGTCGTCACCCACGGTACGGATACCATGGTGGAAACGGGTAAGGCCATCAAGGCGGCTCTGGCCGACCCGACGGTCGCCGTGATCATGACGGGCGCCATGGTGCCGCTGGGGTTTGAGAACTCCGACGGTCTCCAGAATCTGGCGGAGGCGATCTTCGCGACGCTGTTCTTGCCTCCTGGGGTGTGGGTCGTCATGCACGGGCAGGTCTTTCCCGTGGACAATGCCCGCAAGAACCGCGAGCGTGGAACGTTCGAAGTACTGGATCCGCAACTTCCCTCGACACCCCTGTGCCGATAGCGTCGCCGGAAGGGCTCTGCGGTGATACGCTGGCCCGCTGGCTGGGCGATCACCTTCTGCCGCTGGTGCAAAAGCCGGGGCGATACTGTGGAGGGGAGTGGGGCGTTACCCGACGGGATTGCCTGCCCCACGGTGGCAGCGCCCTGCTGGCCTTCCCCGATGTCTATGAGATAGGGGCCGGTCATGTGGGGGTGGCTCTCCTGAAGGACGCCATCGAAGCTCACCCGGGGATGGCGGCCGAACGAGCGTTCTGCCCATGGCCGGATATGGAACACCTCATGCGGCGCCACGGCGTCGAACTATACTCCATCGAATCATTCCTGCCTGCGCGGCTGTTCGATGTGCTGGGTATCACCATACAGCACGAAATGTCGTTCACCAACATCCTCACCCTCATTGATCTGGCCCGCATCCCGCTGAGGCAGGCCGAGAGGGCCGCTACAGATGCGTACGTGGTCGGGGGCGGTCCGGGAACCTGCAATCCTGAACCCATGGCCGATTTCTTCGACCTCTTCATCATAGGCGATGGCGAGGAGGTCTTTCCAGGGGTTGTCGCTCTGCTGGCTGAGGGCCGGCATCGCCGCCGGCCACGGAACGAGGTATTGCGGCAGGTCGCCGACGTGCCGGGGGTCTATGTGCCCAGCCTCTACCGGGTTGACGAACGTGAGCCGAGGGGCACACCAGTCCCCGTGGATTTTGCTCCGCCCTCCATCAGTGCCGCTCGAGTGCAGGCGCTTCGGTCAGACTACCCTGCGCCACCGGTCCCTCTGATCGCATCGACCCAGGATCGGCCCGCGGTGGAGATTATGAGGGGATGCCCACGGCACTGCCGCTTCTGCCAGGCCAGGAAATACTATGGTCCACCACGGCTGCGGTCTCCCGACGAAATCGTGCATCAGGCCGTCGAGGCGACCGCCGCAACGGGGTGGAATGAGGTGTCTCTGCTCTCCCTCTCCACCGGTGACTACCCCCGGCTGGCCGACCTGGCGGAGACCTTGAATCGGTATCTGCTGCCCCGCCGCATCGGAATGTCACTTCCCTCGCTCCGCGCCGAAAGTTTCACCGAAGATGTGTGTAGAGAGCTGGCCAGAAGTCACCAGCGCGGGCTCACCTTGGCGCCCGAGGCCGGTACCGAGCGACTCAGGGCTCATGTCGGCAAGACCCTCACCGACGATGATCTTCTCCGAGCCGTGGAACTGGCCTACTCGCACGGATGGACCAATGTCAAGCTGTACTTCATGGTGGGCCTTCCCGGGGAGACCGAGGAAGACGTCGAGGCCATCGGACGCCTGGTGCGGCGCGTCGTCGACTCCGCGCGGCGTCACGGCGGTCGCCGTCTCGGGGTGAGCTGCGCTCCCTTCGTCCCCAAACCCCAGACAGAGTTCCAGCGGGAAGCGTGTGTCGCCCCGGATATCATCGCAGACAGGCAGCGACGGGTTAGATCGCTGATGCCGCGCAAGATTGTCGACTATTCGTGGAGGGATCCGAGGATATCCCGATGGGAGACCGTGTTCGCCCGGGGTGATAGGCGCCTTGGATCGGTGGTGATGGATACGTGGCGCCGGGGCGCGCGATTTGACGAATGGGAGAGCAGTTTCCAGGCGGATCTGTGGAGTGAGTCGGCCCGAAGCCTCGATCTCGATGCCCTCACCCGAGAGATCCATCCCGACCAGCCTCTCCCTTGGTCGCATATCCGTTTCGACGGCGAGCCACCACGGCGTGTGGCCCTGCGGCATCAGGAAGAACTGCCCGTGAGTGCCCTGTGCGTGGGGATTGAAGGACCGGCTCCCGGTCTTCACCGGATGCGGGTCGCATACCGCAAAGATGGGCTGCGGCGGTTCCTGTCGCACCTTGACATGGCTAGAATCTGGCATCTGATACTGAGGCGGGCAGATGCGCACCTGGCATACTCGACGGGTATGGTCCCCCGTCCGAGGCTGGCCTTCGGCCCCGCGCTTCCGTTGGGAATACCCAGTGATGGAGAGTTGATGGAATTCTGGACCGAACGAGCCGATCCTACGATGTTGTTGACGCATATGGCCGCGCAGTGCCCGGAGGGCATCGAGATCATCTCTCTTCGAGAGGTTTCGCCGGGTGCACCGTCACTGGATAGCGACATCGCCATCGCAGACTATGAGGTGCGTGGTACGGGGGGGAGGCCTGAACCAGACGCGGTGCCTCCCGGTGTCATGGGACTCGTTGTGGCCGAAGGTATGCTACGGTTCTCCATTCATCTGAAGACCAAGGGTGCCCCAAAACCCCGGGACCTAGCGGCACACCTATGCGGCGTTGCGGGAGATGAATCCCTGTTGCTCTCCATCAGACGGACGGCTCTGTGGGCCCTGCGAGATGGCGTGCGGGTTTCGCCCATGGAAGACGCGTAGTGCGTACCGAAGTCTTCATCAACGCAGACCCTCGGGAGACGCGGGTCGCGGTTCTGGAAGACGGAAAGCTGGTTGAGCTGTGGGTGGAGCGGGCGGACAACCTGCGCATGATGGGTGACATCTATGTGGGTGCCGTGCAGTCGGTGCTGCCCGGTATGCAGGCGGCGTTTGTAGACCTGGGCCATGAACGGGCGGGGTTCCTTCACGTCTCAGACATGACCCTCCGCCCGCCGGAAGGCGAGACGGCGCCGGTAACCTGCACCGCCATAGGTGACCTTCTCAAGGAAGGCCAGCGGATCCTCGTGCAAGTGGTGAAGGAACCCACCGGCACCAAGGGGCCGCGCCTCAGTACGATGATCTCCCTTCCGGGACGGTATGCGGTGTTGATTCCCCAGGGAGCATCAGTAGGCATCTCTCGTCGTATCGCAGATGGCACCGAGCGGGAGCGGCTTCGCTCCATCGGCGCCGAGGTGGTCCCCCCCGACATGGGGCTCATCCTCCGCACCATGGCCCAGGGCGTCGAGTCCCATGTCTTGGCGGAGGACGTCAAGAATCTCGTGCGGAAGTGGTCCGGTATCTCCCGCCGCGCGGCGGAAGTTCGGGGCCCGATGCTTCTCCACCGGGAGGATGGGGTCGGAATGTCGGCCGTGAGAGATACGTTCGGTGCCGATGTCGACCGACTGGTCGTGGACGATCGCACCCTCTATCGCGCCATTGTGAGGAGCCTGGAGGGGGCCTCCACGACACTGAGAGACAGAGTTGAGCTATATGAGCACGACGTGCCGGTGTTTGAGTATTTTGGTGTTGAACGCGAGCTGCAGGAGCTGATCAGCCGCCGAGTCACTTTGCCCAAGGGAGGATCCTTGGTCATCGAGCAGACCGAAGCCCTTGTGGTAGTGGACGTAAATACGGGGCGTTATGCGGGGGGTCGAGACCTGGAGGAGACGGTATTCAACACCAATATGGAGGCCGCCGACGAGATCGCCCGACAACTGCGGCTGCGCGATCTTGGGGGCATCATCGTTATCGATTTCATCGATATGGAGGATCTGAGCCATCGCGAGCAACTGGTGGGGAGGCTCCAAGCGGCGTTGACCAGGGATCGTGCGCACACCCGGGTTTTGCCGGTGAGCGAACTTGGAGTCGTGGAGATGACGCGGGAGCGTATCAGGCCCAGTCATGCGGACACGATGATGGAGCCCTGCCCCGCGTGCGATGGGACGGGCCGCGTCATGTCGCTGCTTTCCTCGGCCCTTGACCTGGATCGCCGGCTACGATCCATTATGGCGGCCGGCGATGCGGAGCGAGTGTGCATCGAAGTAAGTGGGATGCTGAATGAGTATCTCGCCGCACAGTGGGGCGAGCGCTGGGAGCAGACGAAACGGGAGTGCACGGTGGTAGTCGGCGACAGCACGGCGGGCTATCCCAAAGAACCGTTTCGAGTGATTACGTAGCTGCGGGAGACAGGAGTGAGGAGA
>JAFGKV010000149.1 GCA_016928395.1 Candidatus Fermentibacterota bacterium
ACTCCCCACCCCGTCTCGCAAACGCGGAACATCCGATGCAACTCCGCCAGCGCTCCGAAGAGGTCGATGCCCTGTTCGAGTAAGATGCATTCTGGCATATAGGACGTGTCATATATGTGACACGTCCTATATTGACTCGCAGCAGCATTCTTGTGTGAGAGATCACGCGAAGCTCGTGGCCGTAGGCGAGCGTGGATTTCCGGCTCGTCGATTGCGACTACGATTGCGACTACGACAACGATACAGATAGCGATGCCGACCCCGATCCCTGGCGGGCGACCAGGAGTGCATGGGCAGTGTAGGAGGGCCTTCAGGCCCGACATGCGCGGAGTGTCGCGGCTGAAGCCGCTCCTACACGGAAGCTGCGCACCGCGCACGTGCGATGCGGTGTACTCTTTCGTGGAGAATCTGAGTGCGCATGCCCTCCGAGGCTCGACTGAACCCTGAACCCTGGAACCTGCTCGCAAAGCGAGCTCACCAGGAGACCCTGCGAATGCCCTACCGTATCGCCCGCCATCTGACGGACTATCGCGGCCACGTGGGAGGCTTCAGCGCGGATGCCCGGCGCCTGCTCCTGGGCCAGGCACTCTCCGCCACGGGGCTTGCGGTGTACGGCGTGTTCTTCAATGTATACCTGAACAAGGGCGGGCTTGGCGAGGATTTCATTGGCGCGTTGGCGTCGGTGACAATGATCACCTCAGTCATCATCGGAATCCCCGCGGGCATTCTCGCTTCACGGGTCGGCCTTCGGAATGCGCTGCTCGCGGCGCTGCCTTTGGTGGCAATCATCTCCGCACTCCAGAGCCTCACGGTGGATCGGGGCGCCCTCCTGACGCTGGCCGTGATCCTCGGGGGAGGCCAGATGCTGTTCAATGCCGCCCTGTATCCGTTGCTCACGGTAGCATCAAACCCTGCGGACCGAAACTATGTCTTCTCGCTTTCGTGGGCCATCATGAGCCTGGCGGGCGTAGTCGGGGCTCTGGTCGGCGGCTTGATGCCCCATGTAGTCTCACTGATCTTCGGGTACGGCGAGTTCCACGCCCTTCGCGTCGCGCTCTTCTGTTCGGCCCTGCTGGCCTGCGCGTCGCTGCTGCCGACGCGCCATATCGCCCCCCGCCGCGGTCCAGCGCCCCCCGTTGTGCGCCTGTCGGCGTACAGTCAGATTCTTCGCCAGTGTTGGAAGTTCGCCATCCTGAATGTGATCATCGGATTGGGCGCGGGGTTCACCATTCCGTTTCTGAGTCTGTACTTCTCGACAGTGTTCCAGCTTCGTCCCTCAACCATCGGCGCGGTCTTCGCCGTCTCGGGCGCAGTGACGGGGCTGGCGGTACTGGTGACGCCTCTCTTGGTTCGCCGATTCGGCAAGCTTTACGCCATGCTGATCCCTCAGGCGGTGTCCATACCGTTCCTCGTGATGCTGGCGCATTCCAGGCTGCTCATGCTGTCGGTGCCGGCGTTCTGGGTCAGGGGCGCCCTCATGAATGCGGGCACGCCGGTCATGAATCAGGTGGTCATGGAAGGATCCAGCGAAGAGCACAGGCCCATCGTAAACAACCTGATCTCACTTTCGTGGAATATCGGCTGGTCGGTGTCGGTCGCCCTCTCCGGGGTCATCATCAAGCGACACGGCTACATGATCCCCTTCTACACCACCATTCTCGTGTACATCGCCTACATCATCGTGCTCTATCGGTTCTTCCGAGGCGACCCCGCCATGCGGCGTACGGCGGACACCTGAGGCATCAGCGGGCGCCGCGTACCCGGCGACTGATCGCGGCCTGCACGTCGCGAACCTCCGCGATTCCCAAGGCTCGCGCCGTGGCCAGGAACACCCCCACGCCGACTGCGGCCAAGGTCGCGCCCCGGCCCAGAGATCCCAGCAGCGTTGCAGCGCCGGGCAGAGAGGACGACAGAGCAAAGCCTGCGGCGATTCCCAGCGCCATGGCCGGTAGAGACCCAGCCAGAAATGGCACCAGCGAAGGATACTCCCCCGGCTCGCGCGTGCGGACAAAACGTCCCAGGGTCATATACAGGAGCCCGATGTAGACCACCACCGCCACCGAACTCATCATGGCCAATCCATAGGTGCCCACGGTGATCCGGCTCAGGATGTACAAGGGGTAGACCGCGACGGACACCACGGTGCCCAGGACCGCGGGAATCCAGGTATTGCCCATGGAGTAAAAACCACGGCTAATGACCGGATGGGCCGCCCATGCCCCCAGGCCGATGCTCACCAAAGCCAGGCATCGCCCGATATCAACCAGTTGCGGCTCTGAGAGGCGCTGCCTGCCGTAGATCACGGCAGCGATGTCATACCCGGCCACCGTCAGGACCACCTGCGCGGCGAAGGCCAGGGTCAAGGTCACCCGGGTGGTTGACACCACCGTCCGGTACATCTCTCCATGCTTGCCCTGCCCTGCCAGCCGCGCCAACGTCGGGAACACCGCCTGGCCCGCCGCGAGCCCGAACACCCCCATGGGCACCCGCATCAGGGTCTTGGCATAGGTGACGATACTCACGACTCCCACGCCCAGCAACGATCCCTCCCTGCGGAGAAACCAATCGTCAACCACGATGATCGACCAGCTCAGCATGACGGGGAGGGATCTGAGAAGGTAGGTGATCAGATCGGGGTGGCGCGGCCGCCACAGAGGCTTCCAACGCAAACCCTCCTTCACGCAGCCGATGAGCGGCAAGGCGAATGGCCCGATGAAGGAGCCGGCCAGCACGCCCCAGGCGAACCCCTCGGCCCCGGCGGTTGAGCCGCCCGCCAATCCGCCCACCACAACACCGGTGGTATACAGGAGGGGTGCGATGGCAGGCAGGGTATGCCGGTCCTTGGCCAAGAGTACCGCGGCCAGCAGACCCCCCACGATGTGAAAGAACTGGGCGGGGAGGATGATCCGGGATAGGTAGACGAGATAGGCGCGCTGCGCGGCGTCGAATCCAGGCGCTACCACAGGAGTCAGCCGCGGAAGCAGCACGAACAACGCCGCCATGAGAACCGCCAAAACGGTGGTGACGAAGGTGGCGATAACGCTGAAGGCCTCCCATCCCTTGTCTTCCTGGGCCTTGGCCAGGTAGGAGCCGAAGATGGGGATGAACACGATGGACAGGGCGCCGCCGGCCAGGATGTGATTCAGGAAATCGGGCACGATGAAGGCGGCCCAGTAGACATCGGCGGAGGAGCCGCCGCCCAGAGTTCGCCCGATGACGGCCTCGCGCACAATGCCGATGACCCGGGAGAGCAGAATACTCATCCCCCAGATAAGGCCGGCGATGCCGATGCGGCGACTCATGCGTCCCTCACTTCCAGCTAGTGATCGAGAGCATGCACGTAACACCGGGCGGGGCCATGCCGCCACCTTGGGCGCGAATCCGGGGAGGACGGCTGATCAGCCCATTGGGTCAGGGATACCGGCCCCGCTCTTCGCCCAGGGCGTAATACACGCCGTTGAACAGCACCAAAGGGGATACCGATTCGTCGACCGTCATGCGCAGCACCTCGCCATAGAACACGGTATGGTCGCCGATGCTGTGGTGCTCGACCAGGCGGCACTCGAAACAAGCCCTGGCCCCGGCGATGAGGGGCACGGCAAGGCGTTCGCCTTGAATGGTCGTGAACTGCGGCATGCCGAGCTTGTCGTGAGAATCGCCGTGGAGGGTGCCCGCCAGTGTGGAGAGCTCCTTTTGGCCCTCTCCGAGGATCGAGACGCCGAACTCCCCGGCCTCGAGGATCAGGTCGTGGGTGACGCGTGCCGGTGCGATGCTGACCATGAGGATGGGCGGATCAAACGACACGGGCGATGCCCAGCCGACGGTCATCACGTTTCTCTTCTGTGGTGTGGCCACGGTAACCAGCACGACAGGGTCAGGGAACTGGCTTGAGTAGCGTGCCATCGCGGTCTCCTTTCATCTCGTGCCTTCTCGTCTGTGCCGCTGGGGCAGTTCTGTCGGTCTGTGCCGGCAATATACGCGTCGCTTCGCCCCCACGAGGTGTGGAGTCAGAGCTCCGCCTCTACGGCGGCACCGGTGCCGTGCAGATCTCCGTAGGGGCGGGACTCTGTGCCCGCCCGAGTGGCTGTAGCCACGTCGCTCTGCGACGTGTCGCCCGGCGCGGAGCGCCGGGGCCACAACTCGGCGTGCTGTCACCCCCGAAGAACCTGAGTGCGCCCCGCGCCCTCAGAGGCCTCACTTGTTTGAGAGTACATCCTGACCTCGTACTCATACTCGTACTCGGAGCTGCGGCTCCGATAGCGATAGCGATTGCGATTGCGCCC
>JAFGKV010000150.1 GCA_016928395.1 Candidatus Fermentibacterota bacterium
GGTGACGCTGGACGTGTTCTGGTCGCCCGCCGACCATAGCACGGTACGGTAGGCCCGCAGGGTATCCAACGGAATGGTAGCCATGCCCGTCTCGAAGGTGTTCCAACGCCGGTACGAGATACCCAACCCGTTCAGGGCTCCGGTAATCCGGGTCTCGGTCGCCTCGTCATCCGAATCCACGTAGAGTAAGTCATGCTGGCCCACGATCACCGTAAGCGTGCCGGTCGAGCCGTACACACCGGCGTTCGCGGCGAAAACCGCGGAGAAGGCGGCCGGATGGGCTTGCGGGCAGTCTTGGCTGAAGGTCACAGTGAAGCCCGGGCTAGTGACCTGCATACCGGCCGGGATCAGGCCAAGGTCCTGGGTGGTGGGCCCGGAGATAGTCACGTAGGGGTCAGTCTCACCAAGGGTGATCTGCGCGCCCAGTGCGGCGCCGGAACCTGAATTGCTGACGCTCACCCTGAGCTCGACCGTTTCCCCTGGATCTGGCCGGCCATTGCCGTTGCCCGAGGGATCCAGCACCTGATACCCTGCAACGCCGAGCACGGGCGCACGTACCACCAGCGAGAAGGCGTAGTCCCAGGTGGAATCGCCGGAGGTGACGGCCATCGTGAAGGGCGCCGCCGTGCCGTCTGGTACCGAGCCAATCTGAAGCGCATAGGGCGTGGCTGATGTGCCCGTGTTCCCTGCGGGTAGGGTGCCATATGACTGAGTAGGGTTCGTGATAGTGATCTGTGGCAGCGCGGTGGCAAGGGTCCCCGTCACTGATGGTGCGGGCTCCGTGCCGACATTGGTCAAAAACACCTGCAGGTTCGGCGTCTCCCCGATGTCCAGCGCAGCGTTGCCGTTACCGCCCGCGATGTCATCAACAAACGTCGAGTCGACCACGACGTATGGACCCTCGTTGGGGATCACGTCAACGGTGGTGATCACCGGTACGCGATTCTGCCGTGTGATCACAAGATCAGCCTGGCCTGGAACAGTAAAGGGTGCGAATTCCAAGGTGATCTGGCCTCGCTCGTCAACCAACCCTGCTGCATACAGCACGCCATCCTTGCTCAGGCCGACATACGAGTATGTGTCAGCGGAGACGTCGATCTGACCGACTCCGACCGGGATCACCGCAGGATACGCCACCGTATTTGCCGAGGGTACGGCGAAGTATGTCGCCAGCGACGGATCCCCCATGAGTGAGTAGATCTCCCAGTAGTAGTTGATTCTGGAGCTTCCCCCCTGCACAACGGCCAGATTGCCCGCCATGATAAAGCCATACTGGGTCGTGTACCACTGAGGAAACAGCTCGCCGTGATCATGGAACATACCGTCGTAGGCACCGGGGCCGTGGGTCTCGTAGGTTGGATTCGCACTGATGCCGCCAGCGCCGACGCCCCACCAGAAATCCTCATCCCAGTAGGTGCTGTTCGTGCCGCCGATGTACCCTATGGCGCCCTTGTTCTCGGCACGCAACCAGGCTTCGCCGAAACAATTCCCCGTGTCGAAGGCATTCGTGAGGCAGCAGTTGCCGACCACCGTTGGATACTGGGAGGCATTCTGGAGGTTGTTGATGTTGGTGATGGTGAAACTTGGATTCGACCACGATGTCTGGCTGCCGTGGGCGGTGTAGTTCGCATAGCCCACGCCATTGGACACGTCGTTCACGATCGCAGCCGCACTGCTGCCCGATGCCGGGTAGAGATAGGTGTGGGAGTAGATGCCGTGGGCGGCGTTGAAGTAGTAGGTCGTCCCGTAGTTGATCTGACCATTGCCATAGGTGGGTGCATAGTTGGCATCGACACCGGAGATCATGACCGCCTCACCCAGGAACGAGGGATCCGGCATCTCGTAGCGTTCGTACTCCAGCGTCTTGTCGATCTGCGGCTGCAGCTCAGCCGTGGTTCTGGCGGAGAATCGGCCGAAGTACATTTCGGGCATGTAGTCGGTGCCGACGAGCCGGACATAGTGCACATCGGTGACGTGACTCCCGGTGTTGCCGCTCCACGCTGGCACCTGATCCACATCGCCCACGAACAGCACGAATGTCGGCTTCGGGTTCTGCGCGTTGTAGATCCCCTGGATGTAGTTCTTTATCGTGGCGGTGGTCGAGCCAACCCCAGGGTCTCCCACGTATCCCTCGAATACCTGAAATCCCTGCTGCGTCTTCCATTCGATAAACGGCTGAAGCTGGGCCTGGAACATGGGATTGGCCACGATGATGTAGCCGATGGGGTATTGCGTCAGGTCGTCACGCCCCTTCTGCGGCGCATAGTTCAACACGGCGTTGTAGTACAGGGATTCATAGTAGGGCGAACTGCTCGCCCTGCGGAGTTCGCGGGTCGCCGCGAGATCGCCGCCTCGAAAGGCGACACTGATCTCTAGAGTATGGTAGACCTCCACCGAATGGCGGGACGGATCGTACCGGACCGGCTCCACGGCAAGGGCAAAAAGCCGCATGCCTCGCATGATGCCCAGTTCCTCCACCGAGACCAGGGGCCGGTCACCGTATCCCTGCACTGCATACGATGCTTCGTTGAACTCAAATGGGACGTCTTCGGGGCGCTGACTCTTTGACAGCGACGGCTGCGCCGGCATCACGGGCGACGCAAATCCGTGGTCGGCCAAGAAGGCCTCCTGCCTCGCGGAGCGTACGACGGTCGCAATGACTTCTGATCCCAGCGGGGCCGAGAAGACCCTGCGACTCACCGGCAGTTTTGGTTCGCCGATTCTGGTCGTGTAGCTCAGGCCGGGCATCCCAATCGCGGTAAAGGGTCCACGACCCGTGTCGACCTGGAAGCCGTCGATCCGGGAGAACGAGTAGGCCACGCCGAAGCCCGTGTCGTTTGATTCAAGGAGCTGCACGGCGTCATGATCTGAATCCAACGGCAGCGAAAGCAAAGCGGGGCTATTCGCTGCGAAGAGCGCTGTCGGTATCAGGCAGAAGAGAAGGGTGGCGACGATTCGGGGCATGGGATTCCTCCTCAGGGGTGGAAAAGACAGGGATGGGCCGGCTTCACCGCGGCCGCGCGAACGCCGATACGATGGGTCATGCAGGCCCGTCATTGCAGAGCATAGTCATACGCACCGACGATGGCGGACGGGCTCGATTCATTTCCGGCAGCGTCCGATGCGGTAATCCGAAAGTAGTAGTTCACCGATGGGTCGCCGATGCCCTCCGGGACGAAAGCCGTGGTGGCAGCCGTGGTCAGCAACGGCGACAATTCGCCGATGTCGAAGAACGCCCAGGTCTGGCGGTACACACTGTAGTGGTCAACCCCGATATTGTCCGTGGCGGGGCTCCAGGTAAGCGTGCCATCGACAGACAGCACCACGTTCGACGGAACAGTAGGCGCAAGGGTGTCGCCTCCTCCCAGCCAATCCAGACACCGCTGCACCACGGTCTGGACATTGTTGGGCGCCGCGGTGGCGGAGGGGAATGCCTCCAGAGCCGCGCCGAAGAAGATCGTCCGGTAGGAGCGAGTGGCATCCATCGGATAGCGGATGGCCACGGGATAGCCGCTGCTTTGCATGCTGAACACGGTTGTCGCGTCGGCGGCAGGGTTCACGCGGTCCGGATACTCGGCCAAACCCGTCGGATACGACAGGGTGACGGCAACGCCGTCGCCGATGGGATCGCCCGCGGCACCGCTCACTGCGGTGCCGCTGATATTGGTGGTGTGAGAGGCGATGTGCAGGTAGTCGCTCGTGAACGGATCGCTTCCGTAGGAAGACAGGTAGTTCTCGCCTGAGAGCAGCAGCCGCCCTCCCTCATCGAGGTATGACGCGAGGTTGCTCCTGTTCTGGTCGCTGACGCCGGAGGTGTTCTGGTCGCCGGCGGCCCACAGTACCATGCGGTAGGTCCGCAATGTGTCCGGCGGTACCGTCTCCATGCCGGTCTCGTACGTGTTCCAGCGGCGGTAGGAGCCGCCCCAGTCATCCAGCGCAGTCACGATCCTCCCTTCCGTGGCTTCGTCATCGGCATCAACGAAGAGCAGATCGTGTTGACCGACAATGAGCGTGAAGGGCAAGGCCCACTCGTAGCCGCCCTGGGCGTCTAGCTCCAGCAAGAAACTGACGGCACCGCCGGGGGGCGCCGCCGAGGCAACCTCGACGTCAAATCCGATGGAGTTGAACGCCGTCTCTCCCCCGGGAAGATCCGGGTATGGCGATGAGCCACTGATGACGGTTATGGTGGGATCCGCGCAAGAGAGCGACCCCGCGATCGACGAGGCCGTACCCGCCCACAGGTTGCGCACCGTCACGAAAAGCGACGCCGTCTCTCCGGCATCGAGCATGCCATTGCCGTTCGCAGGCGGCGGATCGTTGACTACCACGCCTACGAAGACTAGGTTCGGCTCCTCGGGAGGCGATCCGATCTCGATGGCATCCAAGTCAAACCCGGGGTTAGGTACCGTCGCTGAGCCGACATTGTCATCCTTGACGTAGATGTAGCGAGCATCGTTGATGCCCCCCGAGGCCATGTCGAAGGATGCCGTGCCAGTGCCGGTCCCCAGCGATGTCCACGGGCCGTTGAAAGCAGAACCGACATAGAGCGTATAGCCTTCATCGCCGTCGGAACCGCCTTCATGGACGGTGAGATCAGCTCCGGGACCGTTCACGAACACAATTCCTGCATCCAGCACGATCCACCCGTTCTTGCCAAGGCTGAACCACTGGTCGTTTGGCGATCCCAAAGCATCGTGGCCGTGGGTCGGATAGGGGTAGTTGCCGTTATAGTCTGGGCTGTTCGCGCTCACTACGCGCCGCGCGAAGTTCAGTGTGTCTACGGAAACCTGCAGCCCCACGTGGACCACGGTACGCTGACCCGGCGTAATGACCACGTCGGGGATCGTAGCAGTCTCATACCCGGGATAGGAGACCTCCAGCGTGTACGTGCCCTCAGGCAGGGGCCGGTGGTAGTTGCCCAGGGGAAGCTGGGCGAACACGGGCCAGTCGAGCTGTGACACGTTGACCGTGGCCGGAAGCGGGTCGCCGGTTGACGCGTCGGTCACGATGCCTCCTACACCCTGGAGTGCGCGCCCGATGAAGTCCAGCACGGCAGGACGGTTGGCATTGACTATTGCATCGATCTGAGACTCAGGCGGCTCATAGTAGTTGGAGACTTCAATCGTCCAATCCATCCCACCATAGGTGCCGTAGCTCCAGTCATTGCAGTCGCCCTTGGTCTGGTACCAGTTGTACCCCTCGGTGATGCCGTAGCCGACAAAGGAGTCATACGCCTGGCTGAGCGCCACGATGTAGGCATTGTCCGGCGTCACCACCGGGGTATAGTTCCACAGGTAGTTGATGTACTCCGCGCCGGAATGGTAGGAAAGCGAAAGACAGAACTGGTGTTCGAGGGCATTCTCGCGAATCGCGCGCGTCTCGGGTTGCGAGTAGGCGCCGCTGAGCGAGCCGTCTTCCCGCATGTAGCCGTAGTTGCGGTTCAGATCCACTCCGTTGGCATTGTTTCGTGAGCCTGATTGGACTCCATCCGGGTTCATCATCGGGATGATCCAGATTTCCCGCTCATTCACCAGATCGGTCACCGCGGGACTGATGCCGTAGTTCTCGAGCACATGGTGAGCGATCCCCAAAGGAACCTCGACGCTGATGGTCTCATTACCATGATGCGCCCCGATCAGACGCACCTTGGGCTCGAACTCCTCCACATCGGGATTATCGGTGATCTCCAATCCCCAGATGATACGTCCCAAAACGCTAGATCCCAGGTCATGCAGACGACAGATGGATGGATACGTCGATGCGAGCAATTGCAGATCGGCCGTCAACTCCGCATGGTCGTGATACTCACCGCGGTCGGGCACCTTCAAAGACGGGAGCAGATCCCGAGCGTCGTGGGCTATAATGCTGACGGGAAGCGCATCCTCAAGGCGAGCCAGCGCCTCCTCGGTGATGATACCTCTCGCCACTCCGTCGCGCACGCCGTCGATGGAGAGGCCCATCCGAGCAGCCAGCGCAACATCGGCCCGAGTGGGAGTCTGGACCTCCACGAAGAGCTCGCGAGCTCCAGCCTGCACGATTGAGAGCGACAAAAGCAGCAGAAACACACCACGCATGAAGGTCAACCTCACGAAGGTACAACCGTATATGGCAGAGGGATCACGAGTCGGAGCAGCCCCAAGGTGCCGGGCCGAAGAGAATAAGGCGAAGCAACTGGTCCCGGCGGCTTCGGGCTACTTCTGGGGTCGTTCGAACAGCCCTCGAATCTCGAGGACTTTGTCGCGGGGCAGCCCGCCCTTTTCCACGGCAATGTCCAGAGCCTTGAGGCCAAGTTCGCGGTACAGGCTCGCAACCCGCGGACGACGCGCCTCCACGGACTGCAGATGCTCCCGGATGGTCAGAACGTCTCCCCGTTCAATGGGACCGGTGAGCGATTTCGGCAGGCCCAGGAGATCGACATTGGCCACCGTCCCACGGAGCAACGGGATGAGTACCCGAACGGCTTCCTCCTTCTCCAAACCGATCTGGATGAGGAGTTCC
The DNA here is from genome assembly GCA_016928395.1 of Candidatus Fermentibacterota bacterium. Lineage (GTDB taxonomy): Bacteria > JAFGKV01 > JAFGKV01 > JAFGKV01 > JAFGKV01 > JAFGKV01. Next base: position 6,499 of record JAFGKV010000150.1, read on the forward strand.
ACCGCGCTCTGAGCCAACACCACCAGGAAACTGCTGGCAATGCACGCCGCCGCGTGGTAGACGGGTTTCGTACGCTCATCCAGGAGGATCACCTTGCCTCCGAACGCTTCGGGAATGAGTTTCTCCAGTAGGGCAACAGCGTCCTTGGAGCCCTCAAGGCCGAAGTACGAGCCAGGCAGGTTCTGCATTGCCTGCTCTGGCGTCGCAAAACTCTGGAACGGATGCATGGATGCCACATGGCACCCCTTCTTCGCCGCAGGCGCCAAGACACGGCTGCCCAGCGCTCCGGATGCATGCACAATGAGCTGGCCACGCCGGAACCCGTTGTTGGAGGCCACAATCTGGCAGACTGAACCGATCTGCTCGTCCGGAACCGTGAGCAGGATCATCTTCGCCCCGACGGCAACATCCACCGGGTTCGTGGAGATCATATCCGCATCGGTCAATCGTGCGCATTGCTCGGCATCATCCCGGTTGCGTGAGGCGACGCCGCTGATGCGGTAGCCGGCCTTGGCAAGCATGACCGCCATTGCGGTACCGACCCGGCCCGCACCCACCACGGCGATGGTAAACTTCTTCGTGTGCTTCATAGTGATCTGGCCCTTTGTCAGGATGGTATTTGACAACCCACGGGCACACGAGGTAATGTCTCAGCATGCGCAGGGTCGGGCGTCAACTAGCGATACAAGGTACGGCACCTTCTGAGCATTTTCAACCAGAACCTTTGGCAACGGGAGATCCGATGGACCAAAGACCTCTGATAGTCCAGAGCGACAAGACCATTCTCTTGGCCACGGATAGCGCCGTGTATCATGAGATTCGGGACTTCGTCGCCCGGTTTGCGGAGCTTGAGCGAAGCCCTGAGCACTTCCACACCTATCGCATCAGTCCGGTATCGTTGTGGAACGCCGCCTCGGCCGGCACTACGCCCCGGGACATCCTGCAGGGGCTTATGGCGTACTCCCGGTATCCTGTGCCCCCCAATATTGCGGTGGAAATCGAAGAGCAGATGTCGCGCTACGGGTCGCTGCAATTGGTCCGTCGCGGAACTGAGCTTGTCCTGTCGTCTCCTGATGGGGCGTTGCTGCGCAGGGTGGCCCGGAATCCCTCGTTGTCGAAGGTCCTGGCGGATCGCGTCGATGACGGATTTGCCGTGCCGGTGCTCATGCGAGGAAAGCTCAAGGTTGTGTTGCTCAAGCTCGGATGGCCCGTGGAGGATCTTGCCGGATACACCCCAGGCACCCCCCTGACCATGGGGCTCAGAGAAAGGACGCTCGCTGGAGTTCCCTTCTCATTGCGTGGCTATCAGCGAGATGCGGCAGAGGTGTTTCACGCGGGAGGCTCCGAACGCGGCGGCAGCGGGGTAATCGTGCTCCCGTGCGGTTCAGGTAAAACCATGGTGGGCATGGGCGCCATGGCGCAGCTCCAGCGCCACACACTCATCCTGACCACGGGGATCAGCGCCGCGCGGCAATGGCTCAGGGAACTCCGCGACAAGACGACCTTGAAGGATGAAGAGATGGGCGAGTACACAGGCCTGAAGAAGGAAGTCAGACCCGTGACCGTCACCACGTATCAAACCCTAAGCTTCCGCAAGAAGAAGACCGAGCCGTTTCCGCACTATGACCTGTTCACGACCTTGGACTGGGGGCTCATCATCTATGATGAAGTACATCTGCTCCCCGCGCCCATCTTCAGGATTGCTGCTGAGATCCAGGCACGCCGCCGACTGGGGCTGACCGCGACTCTGGTGCGGGAGGACGGCCGGGAGGGTGAAGTATTTTCACTTATCGGGCCGAAACGCTATGACGTCCCGTGGAAGGATCTCGAACGCGCGGGCTGGATTGCCGGCGCATTGTGCTACGAGATCCGTCTTGACCTTCCCGCCGACGAGGAAGAAGACTACTTTGCCCACGCCCCCAGGCGCCAACTCCGCATCGCCAGCAGCAACCCTGCCAAGGATGAGGTGGTGAAGAGACTCCTTGACCGACACCGAAACGACAAGGTACTGATCATCGGGTTCTATCTCGATCAGCTACGCAGAATCTCGGTGCGGTACGACCTTCCCCTCATTCTGGGTGATACGGCCCAAGGAAAGCGCGACGCCCTCTACGACGCATTCAGGCGAGGCGAGGTGCGATGCCTCGTTGTTTCCAAGGTCGGCAACTTCGCCATAGATCTCCCTGAGGCAAATGTCGCCATTCAGGTTTCCGGCACCTTTGGGTCCCGGCAGGAGGAGGCGCAGCGATTGGGCCGTATTCTCAGACCCAAGCAGGACGGCTCCTCCGCCCGCTTCTACACGTTGATCACACGCCGCACTGCCGATGAAGAGTTCGCGGCCAACCGCCAGCTCTTCCTGACCGAGCAGGGGTACCGCTACTACATCGTGCGAGCAGAAGAGCTCGACCTTCTGGATGAGCTGCCGTAGCGCTCCCCTCCCGAGCAGTCCGCCCTGCCGCCTGGTGGTTGGCGATCGTTTCATAGCGTGAGAGCTCTCGGCTGTCTCTCTTTTCACCCCGGGCATTGTCCGCTCTTTTGACCGAAGCCTCCGCGTCGTACATTGACACGCCCACTGCAGAGAAGGAGCGAACAGTGATACTACGCGAACCAGTTGAATCGGTAGTGCGACGGGAAGTCGGGTGTACGGTGACCGTGTGTGGGTGGATACGCACAGCCCGTCTCTCCCGAACCGTTGCCTTCGCCGCGATCAATGACGGATCATGCGCGCAAAACCTGCAGGTCGTCTTCGACCGTGAGCGGTTCACAGACGACAGCCTCTCCGGATTGCTGACCGGTGCCTGCATCAAGGTTCTCGGGGAGATCGTCAGTTCGCCGGGGCAGGAACAAGCCAAAGAGCTCCACGCAACGTCCCTGGAGATCATCGGCCCGGTAGATGACGCCTACCCATTGCAGAAGAAACGGCACTCCCTGGAGTTCCTGCGCTCCATGACCCACCTGCGTCCGCGCACCAACACCTTCGCCAGCGTCTTCCGGGTTCGCCATCATCTCTGCCTCGCCATCCATCGTTTCTTCGATGATGATGGGTTCTACTACATCCAGCCGCCGCTGATCACCAGCAGCGATTGCGAGGGCGCCGGGGAAACCTTCCAGGTGACGGCTCTCCCGTTGACGCAGGTGCCCTTGAAGGACGGCGCAGTGGATTTCTCCCGGGATTTCTTCCGGATGCCGGCCTTCTTGTCCGTCAGCGCTCAACTGGAGGCGGAGCCCCTGGCCCTGGCCTTGGGCAAGGTCTATACCTTCGGGCCGACGTTCCGTGCCGATCCGTCAGACACCAGGACGCATGTGGCCGAATTCTGGATGATCGAACCTGAGATGGCCTTTTTCGACCTCGAAGACACCATGAATCTCATCGAGCGATTCATGAAGCACTGCGTCCGCTACGTAGCCGAGCGCTGCCCGGACGAGGTCGCCTTCTTCCAGAAGCACTACGAACCGGGATTGACTGAGCGATACCGAACCATACTGGAGAGCGAGTTTGAACGCATCACCTACACCGAGGCGGTAGAAACGCTGGCTTCATCGGGGGCACGATTCGAGACAGTGCCTCGCTGGGGTGAGGATTTCTCGTCCGAACATCAGCGTTACCTGGCGGGTGAGGTGTTCGGTAAACCCGTGTTCGTGACTGATTTCCCCGCATCCATCAAGCCGTTCTATATGCGGGTCAATGCCGACGGCACGACTGTGGCCGGCGTTGACCTTTTCGCGCCAGTCGTCGGAGAACTGGTGGGCGGCAGCCAGCGAGAAGAACGGCTTGCTCATCTTGGGCGCCGCGCCCAAGAAGCAGGGATAGACATGGAAACCTACCGCTGGTATCTCGAGCTGCGTCGTTGGGGAAGCGCACCCCATTCGGGATTCGGCCTCGGGTTCGACCGTATGCTCATGTATCTGACCGGCATGGAAAACATACGCGACGTCATCCCCTACCCCCGCGCCTTCGGCAAGATGTACTGACGGGCTCGCATCGTACGCAGTTCACGGGGAGCGCTACGCCGGCGGCGGCACGACTGGGCCATCGAGCCGGACCTCCCACATACGAGGCCATTCGGAAGCTTGTTCAACTCCTTGACCCGAGGGGCCGATGAGGCGACTCCTCGCTCTGTGGTGGGTAAACCACAAGGAAGAATTCAACCGGTGCCCGTGATGCTGGCACGGACCCCGGATCGACATGCGGAGAGACAGGGCGGCAAGAGATAGATATTGCCCGCGAGACGGCCGAGCAGGATCGCCAGGGCCGCAGCAGTGGCGCCAGTCATGCCAAGGAGCCTGACCGTCACCATCAGCACGGCCGTGATGCCCACCAGCTCCGTGACGGTCGCCCCGGTGACTGGTCTCGTCTTCCGTACATCGATGAGGATTGCCCGCTGTATCGCCTGCAGGGCTCCCAGGGCCGGCATCAAGACCAAGATACGCACCGAGGTCAAGGCAAAGGCCATGAGTTCCGGAGAAAGACCGGCAACGCGCCGGAACCACACACCAGCCAGCGGCGTCCACACCAGAATTGTCAATCCCGTCATGGTGGTAGCCGCCAGCATCAGGGAGAAGCGCAGCACCGGCCGGAGGTTGTGCCAGCCGCGCCCCAGCAGTGCGATGGCCGCCTCCTGGAAACTGACTCCCGGCGTGCGAAAGATGAACACGAGAGAGTTGACCACCGGCAGCACAGCCAGCGACTCGAGCGGATGCTTCGCGCCGCCCATGAAGAATGTCACCATGGGTGAGGCAGCCATGGTGAGCACCATGGTCATGGCCAAAGGAGCGTAGAACGACCCTATCTGTGTGTAGGTCGGTACGGGAGGCAGTGCCTCCTCGGGGCGGTGTCCCCTCTTGAGTGCCCGCCGGGGGCCGGCAGCCATGAGCCGGCTGGCCAGAGCTTCCGCACATACCCCCGCTGAGAGGGATGCAGCCCCGATCCATGCTCCCGCCATCTTTGTGATCGCCGTGAGCACCAGCGCGGTCGCTCCCATGCCGGCCAGCCGGACTGCCGTGCCGTAGGCGACACGCCGGGTCAGCCCAGCCCTGATCAGCAGGCCCTGGTAGAAGCGCCGGTATCCGATGGCCGCTGGCCAGGGGATGAGGAGCCAGAGTGACACATAGGTCAGGCGCGCTACGACCTGGTCCAAGCCCAGGAGGCTCCCTGTCAGGAAACGGTAGACCGGAGGCACCAAGACGAGAAGCATGATGGCGGTGATGCCGGCATTCAGCCCATGGGCGAAGACCCGCAGTCGGCGAAAGGTCCGCCACGAATCCACGAGCGCCGTCGAGGCGCTCATCATCATGATGACCGGCGCCTCGACCAGAATGGCGATGGCAAAGGCCACACCATAGGCGGCAAGGTTATGGGTAGGCTCCGGCAGCCGGGCGATCACGGCAGCCAGAAATGGCCCTTCCACCGCCATGAACAGCCAGGTAATGGCCAAGGGCGCCCAGAACCTGGCGACGGCGCGCTGAGTGAGTGGAGTTGCAGTCATGGGGTGATAAGATAGCAGAAGACCACGCGGAGAGAAGCACGGCGGGAAGATGGAAGGAAGGATGGATGATTGGATGGAACGATGGAATGATGGAGGGATGGATGGATGGAATGATGGAACGATGGAATGATGGAACGATGGAATGATGGAACGATGGAACGATGGAGGGATGGAACGATGGAACGATGGAGGGATGGAATGATGGAATGATGGAACGATGGAATGATGGAATGATGGAACGATGGAGGGATGGAACGATGGAATGATGGAACGATGGAGGGATGGGACGATGGAAGGATGGAACGATGGAATGATGGAACGATGGAACGATGGAACGATGGAACGATGGAATGATGGAACGATGGAAC
>JAFGKV010000151.1 GCA_016928395.1 Candidatus Fermentibacterota bacterium
GCTGATAGGGATCCGAGATACCCGTGAACCCCTGGATTGACCCTGCCCGCGCCTTGGCATAGAGCCCCTTGCGGTCGCGCCGTTCGCACACTTCCAAGGGTGTGCTGACATACACAAGAATGAACCCGCCCCGTGCTTGGATCATCGAGCGAACTTCCTTACGGACGGCGTCGTACGGCGCGATGGGTGCGCAGATGGCGATGGCGCCGTTCTTCGTGTTCTCCGATGCCACGAAACCGATGCGCCGGATATTGATATCGCGATGCTCCTTGGAGAAGCCCAGTTCCGAGGAGAGGTGCGTGCGCACGATGTCGCCGTCCCACAGCGTGACCGGCCTGCCTCCCATCTCCAGCAGCCTGATCATCAGGACATTGGCGATGGTCGATTTCCCCGCGCCTGAAAGGCCTGTGAAGAACACGGTAAACCCTTGCCTGTGCCGTGGAGGATGCGTTCGCCTGAGCTCCCGGATCACCTCCGGGAAGGAAGACCAGGAGGGGATCTCCCTGCCGTCGGCAAGACGCTCGCGAAGTTCGGCCCCGGAGATGGATCGTGTCTCCGTGCCGGGCGGTACTTCGTCCGCCGCAACAAAGGCATCCCGGTCGGGCGAATAGACCAGTTCGGCAAATGGCATCATGGCCACGCCGATCTCGTCTGCGTGGCGAGCAAAGGTCTCCTGCGCGGCATACGGGCCGTAGAATGAGCATCCATTGAGATCACGACCCAAGCCCGCATGGTCGCGCCCGACAATCATGTGCGTACACCCATAGTTGCGCCGGATGATCGCATGGAGCAGCGTCTCTCGCGGGCCTGCCATTCTCATTGCCAAGGGCAGCAGACTCAGCGTGGCAGTTCCGGGAGTGTAACGGTGCATCACGGCCTGGTAGCAGCGCACGCGGGTGTAGTGATCCAGGTCTCCAGGCCGGGTCATGCCGACTGCCGGGTGGATCAGTATGCCCGCGTTGGCTGCCGTGGCGGCTCTGACCGTCAACTCGTAGTGGGCCCGGTGCATGGGATTGCGGGTCTGGAACGCGACGACGCGCCGCCATCCCATGCGGGCGAACAGGTCGCGCAGCTCACGCGGGGTGTGCCGCAGAAACTTGAAATCGTAGTGCCCCGGGAGCTGAAGCCCTTCGATTCGTCCCCCCAGATACCACGGATTGGTATGTTGAAGAAGCGTACGCACCCCCGGGTGCTCTGGATTGCTGGTTCCGTAGACGAGCGCGGCCTCCTCCAGCTTGTTGGGCTTCCACGTGTCCTCCACCTGGAGTGCCGCAAGCATCACGCCTTCCGCATCGCGCAGGGCGACGCTCTCACCAACGCCTACTTTGGCCGCGAGCTCCTCTGAGACATCCAGCACAATAGGCACCGGCCAGAGCCCGCCGCCCGCGAGGCGCATCTCGTGGCACACGGCCTCATAGTCAGGCTGCCGCATGAAACCCGAAAGGGGCGAGAACGCCCCATTGAGCAGCAGCTCCAGATCGCAGAGCTGCCGGGGCGTCAGGTCCCACGAGAGCCATTCCCGCGAATCGCGCTGGAGGATCTCTTGCCGCTGTGGAGAGACCAATCCGTCGATCAGGGTTCCGCCGTAGGGTGTGTTCAGATGAGCAGTCATGAGGTCTCCTGGAAAACTCGCAACCGGGAGGGCACGTGATCCCGCACCACTGGATGCTGCGGATTGGAGTTACGAATTCGGCACCCAGCGCCCCATCCCCTCACTCCGTGCTCCCCAGCAGAGCGGTGGGCCTCTCCTACGAATCCAAGGGCACGCGGGAGGGCAGGATCCTCGCCGCGTGGGGTTTCATGGTTGGAGGAGCCTCCTGCCGCACCCTGCGGACGACACGAGTGCGGTCGAAGGGCGTGAGGCGTGGGTTCACATCCTGCCCTTCTTGGTCGGCTCCAGCCTCGGCTCAGATCCAAAGAATCGGTACATCGTAAGGAGCCATCTTCCGATCGTGGGTCACCAACGCCAATCCCTCGAGTTGCGCCTGGGCCACAAGCATGCGGTCGAATGGATCGCTGTGATGGGGAGGCAGGTTCGCGGCGGCTTCTGCGTGAGAGAACCCGATGGACAGTTGCTCGAATCCGCATTCTCGCACCCCCGCTTCAAGCGAATCCGGCAGCGAGAGCCTCCCGATGGCCGCTTTGATGGCCGCTTCCCATGCCGACGCCGCACTCACAAACACGAGAGCAGCCCGTGAGATCGTGGATCTCGTCGTGGTGCCGATCCGTGGGTCGCCCGAGAGCCACCACAGGAACACGTGGGTGTCGAGAAGAAGTTTGTCAGTCCTCACGGATGCGCATCTCGAGGGAGGCTTGAAGCTCCTCCGGCAGCGGATCATCGAAGTCCTCGGCGATCCGCATCCGACCCTTCCAAGCTCCCGGCTTTCGAGTCTTCCCATGACCTCCGAATCGCACGAGCTTCGCCAAGGGCTTTCCCGCCTTGGCGATAATGATCTCCTCGCCCGATGCGGCCCGATCCACGAGCTTGGACAGCGCGGTTTTGGCGTCATAGAGGTTCATCACTGTTTCCGCCATGGAATCCCACCTCCTATGGTGTTGGTCAACCTTGACCATAAGGTATCAACCCGCCCCATCTTCGTCAACGAACTTCACGTCACCGGCAGTCTTTCGTGGGAACGACCACCCTGGTCGCCCGAGACCGGGAGGGCACAGGTCCCTCCCCTACGGACGGAACAACCGACGTCAACCCAACCCCGTAGGGGCGACCGCCTCTGGTCGCCCGAAACCGGGAGGGCAGAGACGCCCTCCCCTACGAACCGACGTCAACCCAACCCCGTAGGGGCGACCGCCTCTGGTCGCCCGAGACCGGGAGGGCACAGACGCCCTCCCCTACGAACGGAACAACAACGGGAGGGCACGGGTCCCTCCCCTACGAACCGATGTCAACCCAACCCCGTAGGGGCGACCGCCTCTGGTCGCCCGAAACCACGAGAGGGCACAGGTCCCTCCCCTACGAACCGACGTCAACCCAACCCCGTAGGGGCGACCGCCTCTGGTCGCCCGAGACCGGGAGGGCACAGGTCCCTCCCCTACGGGCAATGCGGCAGGACCGCTCCGATGTGCTCCCAGAAGCGGCCGGTCAGGGTGGCCGTGAGGCGGTAGGCGGAAACCGCCCCTGCCATGGCGCAGGCGTTCTCGAAGAGCCGGGCCCGAAGATCCTGGGCAACCACGGGGTCCAGGCGAGACAAGACCGTGGAGAGAAGCTGCTGCTGGGCGTCGAACAGCATGGCCAGCATTTGGTGCGGGGCCAGGGGCTCAACGTGATCGACGTTCCCTTGTTCCAGGAAGAACACCGCACTCAGCGGCGCCGATCGACAGCAGAGCCACGTTCTGGATGACTTCGACTCCAGATACTCGCTGAAAGTCGGGAAGGGGTGTGCCGCATACTGCCCCGGGCCGTGCTGGACAACCAGGGCATAGTCGTCGCAAAGGGGCTCCCACGGAGGCGGCAACCTTCGATAGCAGGTTGATTTCCCCATGCCTGCGGGCGCGGCGATGAGCACGCCTCGGCCTTGGTGCGCCGCCAGGGTCGCATGAAACGGGCCTCCACCGGCTGCAATGGCCTGGAACTGGATGGACCGAAGCGCGGTCCACATCGCGATGACGCGGATCTCTGGATGCTCCAGAAGCCCCGGATCAACCTCGACCA
>JAFGKV010000152.1 GCA_016928395.1 Candidatus Fermentibacterota bacterium
CTTCTGGATCCTTGAGTTCGTGTCTATCTCAAGATAACCAGAGGCGGGGAGGCCGCCTCAATTCTCAACTAAGTATGGCACACCCTCAGCCTTCCCATCAGGGTGTCGATGAGGGTCTGATAGTATTCCCGTACTGTCTTGGAGTCTACGCCGCATTCACGGGCTATGTTGGAGTAGTTTGTCAACTGCCCGTGAGAGTAGGCCATGGCGTCGAAGAAGCGCGAGAAGGCCGGGATGTTTCTCGTCAAGCCCTCGGCAGCCACTTCCTCTTTCAGGTAGTCTAGTACGTAGGCGCGAAGCGATCGTCGGTGATTCTCCTGCAGGTAATGACTGGGGATGAGCCCGCGGGTCAGCGCCCGCAAGAGATCGAAGTCGCGGATTTCCGGGAAGACGAGTGGAAACATCTCGAAGCGCCACGCCCGCCCGCCCAGAAGATTCGCTTTGCCTCGTTTGAGCTTCCGGGCGCTCGAACCGCACAGGATGAACCGAAGGCCCCTGTTCTCGATAAGCCACTGTACTTCATCGAGCAGAGCAGGCACTTTCTGGACCTCGTCCAGAATGATGGGCCTGTCCAACAGTGCCTCCGGCTGGGCGGCGAGCTGCTCACGAAGCGCCCACGGGCGCGAGGAAAGCTCGAAGTAGGTGTCAGACTTGAGGAAGTCGTAGCGCAGGCTCTCCGGGAATTGAGACTGCAGGAAGGTGGACTTGCCAACCTTTCTCGGTCCCCACAGAAACGCCGACTGCCGTGCAGGCAGATCGATTCTCAGCAGTCGCTCGATGTGACTCACTCGGAACAACCTCCAGAAAAGTATAACCATTTCGGAGTATACTCCGAAATGGTAAGCAAATCAAGACCACAGATCAGGGTGCGGCATCTTCGGAATCATCCCGGTGTGTGGGGGCCTAGTCCAGAGCCCACGACCGCGATCTCCTTACCACCGAGCATCTATCCGCCGCGCCGGGAAGTCAGTCGAACGTATGGCGGACGTCCTCGTTGAAGCGGATGAAGGGGAAGGTGCGGGAGTCAGACCCGGCGGAGATCCGCAGGAAATAGACCCCCGATGGGGCCGGGGTACGCGGGCTGGCCCAGCCATCCCACTGCAGTGCCGTATACCCCGGACCAGCGGTCACCGGCAACGACGACCAGACATGTCGGCCCAGCATGTCGAATACCGAAAGCTGCAGCGCGCGCTCGTCGGGGAGATCCACGCCGACCAGAACCGGATGAGGGGTTGGGTTGGGGCGCGGAGCGTGGAACACAAGGGGAGGAGGAGACTCTCCCGGGTCTCCGGGGCCGCTTTCCACCCAGAGGAGCACCTTGTGCAGGGGGTCGAGCTCCCAGGTATCGACGCGGAAGGGAACGGCGAACCCCGTCTCCAGGCTCGATGAGGTCATCTCACAGGTGACAACGCTGTCGCAGTAGGCCCCGATGAGGCGGAGCTCCAGCGGGAGACGGTAGGCCTCCCCGGGCTGAAGCTGTTGCAGGCGTATGGTCAGGGAGTCGCCGTCGAACCGGTGGATGCGCTCCCACGAGAGCGCCAGCCGCGGCCGGCCTTCCCGGGTTAGCCACTGATCGAAGAACCACTCGAGCGATCCGCCGTGCCGTGCCTCAAAGGCGCTTCGGAGATCGTCGGTCGCGGCCGTGTCATAGGCATGGGCCGCACCATAGTCAGCCAAGGCGCCCCAGAACGCCTCGTCTCCCACGAGCTGCCGCAGCATGTGGATGACCCAGGCGCCCTTGTCGTAGACCGTGATGCTGAAGGTGTAGTCGGGGTTCAGGATGGTCCCGGGGAACTCGGTGCCCGTGGTCAGAAGGTAGTCCTGACTCAGCATGTAGGCGCGATAAGCAGAATCGCCGCCGCAGTGCTCCGCCCATACGGCCTCGGAGAACGAGGCCAGCCCCTCATTGAGCCAGATGTCATTCCACGACGCGCAGGTCACCCAGTCGCCCCACCATTGATGGGCCAGCTCGTGGGCCACGATCCAGTCAAAGCGGTGATCCCCGCGCACATGCACATCGCCGTAGGAGGTCACCGTCTGATGCTCCATGGCGCCGCTGCTACCGATCATGGCCATGCCGTACTTCTCGGGACGGAAGGGATAGGGGCCATACCAAAGCTCGAAGGCAGAGATCATCCTGGAGGTAGGGGAGAAGTCCTCCCGGGCGGCGGCCAGCTTCTCCGGGTACACATAGTGGCGGATGGGAATAGTGTCGCCCGCGGTGGAGACGCAGCTCTCCTCGATGGCGACATAGTCGGTGCCGGCTAGCGACACGAGATAGGGCGCGATGGGATGGAGTTCCCGCCAGCGATAGGTCGTCCACCCATCCCACTCTTCCATGGCTTCCAGGATGCCATTGCCTGCCACGGAGAAGCTGTCCGCGGGGTAGGGGACCGAGACGGTCATGGTCACCAGCGCCTTGTCCGACGGGGTGTCGCGGCAGGGCCACCAGGTATGGGCATAGTCGGTCTGGCTCAAGGTCCAGAACTGCGGCCGGCCGTCACGGTCTCGGCAGACGAAGGAGCCGAATCCACCGGCGACAGGCGTACCGCTGTAGCCGACAAGAACGGTCAGCGTATCGCCCTGACCATGAGACAGTAGCGGAATCCGAATTCGATCATCCACATGGGAGAAAGCCGCCGGCACATAGTCGAGAGAGACCTCAGAGACGGACAGGGCCGACGAGAGGTCTACGATCAGCGTATCCAATGCCGCTTGGAGGAGAACAGTCATGCGAACCGCTCCGGAGAGGGTGCACGATTCCGGTCTCACCGACAGCTCGATCTCGTAGGTCAAAGCGTCGTATCCCTCCTGGGCCTGCCAGGGCTCCGTCACGGGCGCGCGCAGGGAGAGCAGGGCCGTACGTTCGGCGGGATCGGGGGGCTGGAAGGCGAACGCGAGGAGCAAGGGAAGTATCATGGGCGGCTTCACCTCGGGAGGGGGGCACAAGGGCGAAACTCACCATGAGGCACCCGCATCCCCCCTCCTGGGTTCCCGGGGACCCTGGCGCGCGATGAGGGGTACGTCAAGTCCGTGGGGCTGCGAGGAGGAACCATGGCGACACTTCGACAGAACATGGATCGCTTCTGCTGAATCTGGATAGCGCTCGTTGCTACCCTGGTTCAGGGGATAGCTCGTATCATTCGGCCTGGATCGACCCCGGTCATGACCCCGTCGTGCGGGGTGAAGCTCAGCTCACTAGAGACTGAGGACACGGCCGGTTCAGAGTCGTAGATGAGGGTCGTGGGAGCTATTCTCAGCTTAGAATAGCTCCCACGACGCAGGAGACTCCGCAGATCATGGCCGGGAAAGGAGTTGCCCATGACCTCGCGTGTTTCAGTGATCCTGTGCGCATCGATTCTGCTCTCGAGCTGCGCCGACGATGACCCGACGCAGAGCTATCCGACTGTGCGCCGCGAGGACATGCTGCCTGGAGATATCGCCAAGCGCGGCCCCGAGACGGATCATCACCCTCCGATTCTGCACAGCCCGGAGTATGAATCGCCTGTTCCCGTGCCCGGCGCGATCAACACCGCGGGCGCCGAAGACTCGCCGTTTATTCTTCCCGACGGCAGCGTCATGTACTTCTTCTTCACGCCGGATGTCAGGGTGCCGGTGGAACAGCAGTTGCTGGACAACGTCACCGGTGTGTGGGTGTCCCGCCGGGAGGGAGACGCATGGGGAGAAGCCGAGAGGGTCTGGCTGCAGGAACCGGGGAAGCTGTCGCTGGACGGCGCGGTCTGCGTGCAGGATGACGAAATGTGGTTCGCGTCGGCCAGGGAGGGGTATGTCGGCGTCAACATGTTCACGGCGCGACGTGTGGGCAACACATGGGCAGACTGGCAGTATGTCGGCGACAGGCTGATGAAGGAACTACAGATCGGCGAGGTGCACCTCCACAACGATTCTCTCTACTTTCATTCCCCGCGCAGCGGGGGTTTTGGCGACTATGATATCTGGGTCACCCGGCAACGCGGGGGAACCTGGGAAGACCCCCGCCATCTCGCGGCAGTGAATACTCCCGAGATGGACGGCTTCCCCTTCGTGTCATCCGACGGCAGAGAGCTCTGGTTTACGCGCACCTACCTGGGCACGCCCGCCGTGTTCCGATCGCTGGGTCAAGGCGACACGTGGGGCGAGCCGGAGCTCATCGTCTCCCAGTTCGCTGGCGAACCAACCCTTGACGATGAGGGCACTCTCTACTTTGTGCATCACTTCTACGAACACGGCGTGATGATCGAGGCGGATATCTACGTCGCCCGACGGAGAGGATGATCCGCCCCGCGCGCGAGCACGCGGGGCCGCGTGCCGCCCGCCTTAGTCTTCCGGTTTTGGCCTGGGTGGGACGATGCGCAGACCTTCGGCTTCCGCTGCCCGGGCTTGGCGATCGTCAAAGCTCATGAAGATCGGCATGATGCCCAGCAAGTGCCCGAGCTCGATGGCGCTGGCGATGTGAATCGCATCAGCCCCTCGGAGTGCACGGCGTTCGGCGAGATCGCCGGCACGACGCGCTGAGGTCTCAGAGAGCGTGACGCCCACAAAGCCTGGGAGATCGCTGTCGAGCGCTGACACGGCTCGGCGAAGACCCTGAGACGAGAACGCCCCCTCCCTCTGACGTCTCGCAAGCGCCGCGCGGGCTTCAGGGTAGGCGACTACCGAGATCGCTACTCGGTCAGCCGCCGCTATCAACGCACGCACATCGTGTGAGCCAGATTCCGACACGTAGAGTTTGACCAAAGCGCTGCTGTCCAGGTAGGCGATCACCCCCTGTCCTCCACAACCGCGTCCGCAACCGATCGGCCGCGCACCTTGGGCGGGTTATCGCATCCCTTTGGCCTGCCCCCTGACCACGAAAGCATCCTCGTCCTCACGAGTTCTCGGAGGACCGCGTCACTCTGGTCTGGAGCCGCCGGCATGATGACCGCGATCTTCTTGTCTCGATGGGTGACGGTGATGGTCTCCCCAGTCCTGACGCGCCCAAGCACCCAACTCAGCTTGTTCTTCAGCTCCCTTACTCCGATGGCAGTGTGCATGCGCGGCTCCCTTCTCTTCTTTGTAGCTACTCTAGCCGAGATGTTGCTACTTGTCAATGTCGAGAGACGCGAGGGTGATCGGGAGTCACCCATGAGGGCCGCTCTCGCCGCTTGGGCTACTCGATCGTCGGCTGTCGCGGAGCGGTTGAAGCCTCCGCGGCTTCGACGGGCATTCGTTCCCGCCCGCTCTCCCCCGGCCTGCGGTTCTCGTGCGTTTAAGTCCCCTCCGCGTCACTCCTCACACCAAATGCCTCACGCTTCCCTTTCTCACGCAGTTCCGGATACAGGTGCGAGTCCGTCTCCGCTGCCTTGCAGTAGTCCAGTCGGTTGTCCTCGAACCCTTTGCGCTTGGCGACCACCCGGTAGGAGAACGACACGTGGGAAGTGCCTCTTCTGAGTTCCACCACCTCAAACCCGCTGAGTCCTCGCTTCACGTATACTCCTTCACACTCGTCGTGAAGCTCCACGAAGACATGCAGCGGATTTGCTTCGTCGATGGTCACCGTCTCCTGGAACAGGGGATCCAGCTCGACGCGGCACCGGCCGTTGACCAGCCTGGCCTCGCCGAAGTCCTCGAACCAGTTCTCGGGGCTCTCCTGGCAGTACATGAGGGTCGGGCCTTTGGATGTCTTCACCACGCAGCTCTTGGTGCCGGTTCCGGCAAGGCCACCAGAGTAGTACACGCCGTAGCCGTGGGTTGAGAGGGTCATCCCATAGACGCCGTATGTGTACCCCGTCGGATGGGCGGCGACACCGTGGACTCCCCTCCCCGCATTGGATGAGCTCTGAAACCAGCCGCCGAAGGATTGCCCCACTCCGTGCATGTCAGCGATGCCATACACGGCCGTGCCATCCACTGAGTGCGACACGAAACTTCCCCCATAGGCGGATCCCGTCGTTGCAGCCGCGGTTCCCGAAACTCCGATACCCGAAGTAGAGGAGGCAACCCCAGCGATTCCGCAGCCGCCGGATGCCGTTGCGGTGTTCTCGCCAAAGACCGCACACCCCGACGGCGATGAACACCTTCCGTAGAGCCCATAGATCGATCCTGTGCTTGACGAGGCCTCTCCATAGACGCCACAACCAGCTGTGGAACGGCTCTTGCCATATACCCCGTACGTCACCCCCGCAGAGGCGGTGGCCTCACCCCAGATGCCGGTCCCCGCGTTCGATGCACTCCCACCATAGACTCCCGTGCAGTTCCCGGTGGCCGCCATGGCTTCACTGTAGACTCCCGCGCCGAACGGCGCCCCTGTCCTCGCGTATACCCCTTTCGCGGTGAGCGAGGTCGCGGTGGCTTCTCCATAGACTCCATACCCAACTGGAGATGCCGTGCGACCGTACACACCAGCCGTTATCCCCGCGGTCGAACGCGTCTCACCGAGTACACCGGTTCCTGCATTAGAGTCACTCACTCCGTGGACACCGACATTGGCACCGGAGCCCGTTGTGGCCCATCCCGAGACCCCCCGACCGTTTGCGGCATCGCTGCGGCCTGCTACGCCGACGGTCGAGTCGGAATCGGCGTTTGCCCAGCCGAACACCCCTGTGCCGCCCTGTGAGTTCGACTCACCGAGGACTCCGATGGCCACGCCGGCCAGGTCCGTGGCGTGCCCGACCACGGCGGCTCCCGCCGGAGCTGCAATCTCCCCGCGAAGGCCGATCCCGTCCGGATTCGTATTGACGGCATTGAGTACGGGACTGCCGCAATCTCCCACGATCTCAGTCCCCGGCACCAGCCCACTGGCCATGTAGGCATAGCCGGCCGATGCCAGGCGCTGCCGGGGCGTCTGATTGACCCCATTGAAGGTCACGAGGAGCCAGCAGTTCTGGCTGAAGTCCAACGTGATGGCCGGCTGCGGGCTCTCCCCCAACAAGACGCTGAAGACGCCGCCCGTCACCGAGACCGAGTGGGCCCCGCTGTCCCACAGTACACTCCCTCCCGTGACATCATCGTAGATTCGAAACCGCATGGTGTAGGTGTTGTCAGGCACGGGAGTGCCCCCCGCATCCGTCACCTTGCCTTGATAGCTGATGACAGTCGGGATCTCGGCCGACGCAATGGAGAGGGCGAGGAGAAGCACAAGGACGAGCACTAGACACCGTGTGCACATGGAAGGCTCCTTCCTGCTGGCCCACGGCGTCTACGGTCTTTCGCCCCACAGCTCCGCAGCAACCGCGGGAATGATTACGCCATCATGGTGATGTCGGTGGGAATATGCAGCGAGGCACGAAGTGCGGCCAAGAGAATTCCTGTAAGCTGACGGAGCCCCGGAATCGGAAACCGTTTACGCACTAGCCCAGCATTCGCGTCGATATCAGGAAGCGCGGAAGAAGAACGCGACCTCATCCGCTGGCTGAGGCCCGAGTTCCCGAACCCTCCAGGCTCGGCTCCCGGTACGCAGCCGAATCTGGAGGGGCTGACTGCCGCCGCGTTCAACCTGCGTTTGTGGCTTGGGGGCTTGACGAGAGCACCGTGGAGACTGCCTTGTCTCGTGGTGGCACGTGCCGGAAATGGTGACCCCCGCTCAACGTCAGTGTGCCCTAAATCGATCCGAGGGTACCCTTCCCGGCCTCACTGGCTGAAGGAAGACGCGGGGGTCACATCGTGATGCAGCAAAAGAGCGAGGATAGTACGATTACTGTACCGGTTCCGAACCATGCCGAGCGCCTCGTCGGCACGCTTCAGTCGATCATTCACCAATCAGGGCTCTCCCGATCCGAGTTCGAGGTGCAGGGAGTTCTGCCCTCCCAGCCTTTCCTCACTCCCGAGGCGTTCACAGGCTGCGGTTCACGGCACGCGGCCCCAAGCGCCCCGCGGTGACGGGTGCTTACGTTCCGCTCCGCGCCGCCCTCATGAACACGCGCTGCATTTCCACGAGGCCGCTTGTACGCCGAGGGGCGCACCCCGCGCGGTCGCCGATCTCCAGCAGCGCATCCACGTCCGTCCAGCGGTACGGCATGTCCCGAAGGGCCTCTCGTCGAAGACGCTCGAGATCACGCCCAGTGATCTCCCATTGTCGTATCAAACGCTTCTGCTCTTCTCGAGTGGGCGAGTTCACCGGTGCTTCTCCAGGAGTTGCCGGGCCCGGTCTACGATCTCCGGCGCTTCCTTCAGTTCGCAGAGCTCCGTCAGATCAGCGAGAATCCGCCGCCTGTCCAGAGTCGTCATTCGAACCGCGATGCTCTCAACATCCAGCCAGTCTCTGGGCCGCGACGCAAAGGCTTTCAGCACAAAAAGATCCTCCGCCGTGCAACAGGGCAGGATGAGGCCGGGCGCAAACTCTATCGGCACCGACCGTTGCACCATGGCGACCTCGAATGGCAAGGCACCCAGCGCCACATCAACGGGTCTTCCGTTTGTCGCCGCAACAAGCAGCACCCGGTGTTCCAGGGCGAATGCATGGCCGTTCGGTACTCGAGGCGCAAACCGCGCAAGGACCGCGCGTACATACCGCTCCTCCTCGCCCCAATCAGCCAACAGGGTGATGTCGGCGTCTAGTGTGGTGCGGGGCTCGCCCCATCGCTGAACCGCCAGGCCACCGATGACGCAGAACCGCCAACCCTGTGCGGCCAAGAATTCGCACACCTCTCGTGTTGCCTCGAACACAGCGTTCATGAACCATACTCCCACGAAGAGCCCGGATTCCAGAGTATTCCTCATAGAGGCGTCTACGGGAGGCAAACGCCATCGGTAAAAGGTACTGCGATTTCGGCACGATGTCAGCGACTTCTTGTGCGGGTCGTTTGTCGAAGGCCGCTCTGGCCGGCCTTCCCGCACGGGGTTAGCCGCGTGCATCCGCAATCGACCGAAGTGACCGCTGGGACACAATCCGGGGCTCCATCAATCAGGGTGGCGGTTGCCGCCGGACCTCCGGATGCACAACTCTTACACTGGGGCCGCACCGCCCAGCATCCAGCGGTGCTCGACCAAGCTCTGCGGCGTGCCATCCACGTGGAGGGTGCCCCCACTCTCCATCTCTCCGAGACGCCATTCGTTCATTGCGTTGGCCTGATCGCGGCCCGGACTTGCTCGGTTCGGAGCCGCTCGTGTTCATTCTCCAGGCGCCGATGCTCCTCGTCCATCCTCGGACGCCCCTCGTCTCGGCGCGCATGCTCCTTCTCGTACTCCTGCCGCTCCTTCTCCCGCAGCTCGGGGTAGAGGTAGGAATCCCTCTCCGCCGCGGCACAGTAGTCGAGGCGCTTCTCCTCGAAGCCCTTGCGTTTGGCGACTACGCGGTACCAGAAGGCGGAGGAGGTTGATCCTCCATGCCGCTCAACAAGGTCAAACCCGGTGTGGCTTCGCCGAATGGCCACCCCGTTGCAGGCGTCCGACTCCACTTCCACAAACACCTTCATCGGGTTCGCCGCATCGATGGTGACGGTCTCGAGGAAGAGCGGATCCATCTCGACGCGGCATCTTCCATTCACGAGCCGGCCTTCGCCGAAGTCCTCGAACCAGCTCTCCGGGCTCTCCTGACAGTACATGAGCGACGGGCCCTGTGACGTTCGCACCACGCAGCTCTTGGTGCCCGAGCCGGCAAGTCCGCCTGAGTAATAGACGCCGTAACCGCTCGTCGAGAAGCTTTTGCCCCATACCCCGAAGTTGGTGCCCGTATAGGCGAAGGCGCAGCCCGCGACGCCTTTACCCTCAGTGGAGTTACTGTGGCCATATACGCCCAATGTGCTGCCCGTACTGGCGGTGGCGTAGCCCGCGACGCCTATACCCTCGCTGGATACCACTAAGCCGTACACACCCCTTGTCTGACCTGACGATGCGATGGCTTCACCATACACGCCGATGCCGTCGGTGGAGTAGGTTTCGCCATGTACGCCATGGGTGGTTCCGGTGCTGGCGGTGGCAAGGCCGAGCACGCCCATGCCCGCAGTGGAGTAGCTGTGGCCATAGACGCCGTAGGTGTTGCCCATGGATGCGGTGGCCCAGCCGTACACGCCGATGCCGTCGGTGGAGTAGGTTTCGCCATGCACGCCGTAGGCGATGCCGGTGCTGGCGGTGGCCCAGCCGTACACCCCGCAGCCGGCGATGGAGGCGTTTTGGCCGTAGACCCCGTAGGTGTAGCCCGTGCTGGCGGTCGACTCACCGGAGACCCCGCAGCCGGCAATTGCGGCGCTGATGCCCCGCACGCCGAGGGCGCCGCCCGTCGTGGCTGCGGCATGGCCGTAGATCGCCGTCCCCGACTGCGAAAGTGTCTGCGCATGCACGCCGTAGGAGTCCCCGGTCGCCGCCAGACCGCGGGCAAACACGGCCGACCCATCGGGAGAATTGACCGTCGCGTACAGGCCGTGGGTGTACCCGGAGGTCGCATTGGCGAAGGCCCACACAGCGGCCGCATCCGTCTCCGAGCTGTTGTTCTGAGCCGCGAACACCGTGCCTGCCATCGAGCCACTCACCTCAGTCCCCGGCACCAGCCCGCTGGCCATGTAGGCATAGCCCACGCTTCCAAGCCGGGTCCGCGGTTCCTGCAGATTACCATCTACGTTCACCATCAGCCAATAGTCTTGATCGAATGCCAGGGACAACGCCGGCTGCGGGCTCTCACCGAGCACCACGCTGAATATGCCGCCGGCAATCTGCACATCCTGTATCCCGCTATCCCACAACAGAGTACCCGCCGTGTGCGCATCGTAAATCTGGAACACCATCCCGTAAATCCCATCAGTCACCGGGGAACCGCCGCTATCCGTGACTCTCCCCTGATAGGTGATCACATGCGGGATCTCTGCGGATGCCAAGGACGTGAGAACCATAATACCACTGACGATTGCGAGAAATCGTGTGTGCATGGGAGCTTCCTTCCTGTTTTCCCGCGATGCCGCAATGCGTGCGCCCCACCACAGGTAGGCCAACGCGGGCAGAATTCCCTGAGTGAGGGTTAGAACGAATATGATGCGTGATTCGTGCAGCAGTCAACGAAGAACGCGACTCTTCAACGGCGGCCGGGGGTGGATGCTCGATAGCCGTGACAAGCAGACCGTGAGTTCGCGAAGAAGCGAATAGCTCACCAAGGAGCCGCACATCGCGCGGACATGCCCTGCCGGGCGCCCAGCACGCTAGTGAAGCGGGATCTCGGGCGGTGTGGTCACACAGACCGCTCAGACAACAGAGGACTACATGCTGAGGAGCCGCTTTCCGGTAATACAGGCCTCTTGACGACAGGAGACATAGAATGTCCCCGAAGCGCCCGACCTTGACCCGTTTCGAGCGCTTCCGACATTCTTGTGGGTGTCAAAGAGGTTCTCCTGGTCTCGAGCGAGCAGCTACAGGAGGCGTGACGGGCACCTCAGTGGTCTCTCGGGCCTGAGCGCATCCCTGGCAGCGGAGTTGCTGACCGCGGTGGAATGCGACGCCTTCAAGGGCAGGGACAGAGCAAGCGTCGCAGGCACGCAGCTGTGGCATCCAACGGTGCGGGGGAACTGTAGAAGCCACGCCGTGGTGCGGCGTGTTGCACGGCAGGAGACTGCCGTGACTACAGCATTTCTGCGCCTGTCGTCTCGATGGAGCACGGGCATGCCGATGTCGCTCTTGAGCGCTTCCCTACGCTGAGGCTGCACAGATTGTGTCCACGAGCCCCCACCCGACGAGCGCGAGCAGGGCAGTAGACGACACAGCGCCCTGTTCTCCCCCGGGCGATCCACGAAGAACCCAAAAGCACCCCCTTAGGAGCTCCAACCTTAGTACTCGGGTTCATACGTACGGTCACGCACAGAGAGCGACGGGGCGACCGGGCAACGGGCGAGCGAGGAGGGCAGATATCCGCCACCGATTGAGGGTTACAGAGTGTCGGGATGCGACGGCGGTCGAACGCGAGCGCATGTGTGAATCCGAGTACTCAGTAAAGGTATCCATTCTGCAGTGTGGCCACAGTCATGAACGGATTAGTCCGGTCTTAGAACGGCGATTCGGCTCATGTCCGGAACGGCACCACGCTTGAGCAAGAGCCTTGTTTCATCGGAACGGCGTTCATGGTCCTCCGCCCGTGTGATACCCTCGAGGAATCTTCGCCTGACGTTCTCTTCGTATTCGGGATACAAGAATGGATCGGTTCGGGCCGCCTCGCAGACAGTCAATCGATCCGATTCGAAATCTCTCCGCTTCGCGACGACTCTATAGGTAAAAGGCACATCGGAGCGCCCCCCGCGCAGCTCTTTGACATCAAAGCCAGTCAGTCGCCGTTCAACATAGACACCTTCGCAGTCACCACCGAGTTCCACGAAGACTCGCATGGGATGAACCTCGGAAATGGTAACCGTCTCCAGGAATACTGGATCGAGTTCTATGTGTGCGCGGCCAATAGACAAGCGCCCGTCACCGAAATCCTCAAACCAGCATTCAGGACTTTCCTGGCAGTAGTACATGGTCGGCCCCTTGGAGGTTTTCACCACACAGCTCTTCGTACCCGTTCCCGCGAGGCCTCCTGAATAGTATACTCCAACCCGGGAAGATCCTGACGGGAAACCCGCGATACCGTAGAGGCCATATGCTGTACCCGATGTGGAACCGCCGTAACCCTGCACGCCTCTTCCTCCCGGGGCGGCGCAGCCCCCTTCCACCCCAATTGCATTACTTGCGCTATAGTTGCTGTTATAGCCGACCACGCCCGCCCCAATCCACGAATTGGTGCTCCCTTGAACGCCGCATGCCGTCGATCCGGGATATGCGGATGCAAAACCCAATACGCCGATGCCATGACTCGATTGGGTTTCTCCCGAAACACCAACCGAAAGGTCACGGGCCTGGGTTGTCACACCGCAAACTCCCGTTCCAGAGGGGGATGCGGATTGTCCGTACATACCGTAGGTTGTCCCGGAGAGTGCTGAGGCATCACCATAGACACCAATTCCTCCATCAGATTCCGTCTCGAAATAGCCGCCGTACGCCAGGCCTTCGGTTGCAGTTGCGGAACCGTGTACACCGTCACCTTCCGAAGAGGATGTCTGACCGTATACACCGTAGGTCCACCCGTTTCCGGAGCTGGCGAGACCCCAGACGCCCCGACCCAATGAAGATGAACTCTCACCGGCTACGCCATACGTGTCACCAGAGGTGCCGGGAGCCCACCCGACTACACCACGGCCATCGGTTGATTCACTGATACCGAGAACCCCCCAGCATTGTCCCGAAGCAGATGTGGAGACTCCTCGAACACCGTCGCCGTTCGGCGACGCGTTATTGCCCAGTACTCCAAGAGCCGCGCCCGTCGTAGCCGAAGCAATCCCTCGAATGGCGATGCCGTCCGGTGAGGAGACTTCCCCGTGGACCCCAACGGTTGAGCCTGATGTCGAAGGAGCCTGCCCATGTATGGCGGTGCCTTCATCTGATAGGACCTGGGCGTATACGCCTTTGGTCAATCCCGTGCCTGAGGTAGATCGGGCGAACAAACCATTGCCTGACGGGGAGTTGTTCGCGGCGTATACGCCGTGCGTGTACCCCGCCCCCGCGTTGGCGAAAGCATAGAGGGCCGCGGCATCGGCGTTCGATGCCTCGTTTATGACAGTAAGTGAACTCGCGTAACCTTCCACGATGTGTCCGTGTACCGTCGTCCCCGGCACCAGCCCGCTGGCCATGTAGGCATAACCGGCCGATGCCAGGCGCTGCCGGGGCGTCTGATTGACCCCGTTGAAGGTCACGAGGAGCCAGTAGTTCTGGCTGAAGTCCAACGGGATGGCCGGCTGCGGGCTCTCTCCCAACAAGACGCTGAAGATGCCACCCGTCACCGAGACCGAGTGCGCCCCGCTGTCCCACAGCACACTCCCTCCCGTGACATCATCGTAGATTCGAAACCGCATGGTGTAGGTGTTGTCGGCCACGGGATTCCCCGATGCATCCGTCACCTTGCCCTGGTAGCTGATGACAGTCGGGATCTCGCCCCAGGACAGGGCACACAGGAGCACACACAGGACGCCACACAAAAGCCACGGACCGCGCATGGGTCGCCTCCTCGTTTCGGCCCAGGGCTCCGGTGCGTGTGACCTTCTCTCGGGCCAGAGCCCATAGGCCTCCCTTGGATAGCGCGAACGTAAACGGGGCAATCATGCGGAGTCAATCTCCCAGAGGGAGAGCTCGGGAGGGCATGCGCGGACCCGACGAAGCGGGTCCCTCCACCGCGAAGGTTCCCCGCTGGAGGGACGCGATTCCTCGCGTCCGGAAGCTGGGTGTCACGCCGGACCCGACAGAGTCGCCCGGGGGTAACGGCGGGAGGGCAGAGACGCCCTCCCCTACGGCCTGCGCGTTCGATCTCGCGGTGCTCTTCCCCTGAAAATGCGGTGTGCGGTCGGTGTAGGAGCGCCGTCAGGCGCGAACCGGTGGGGCCGGGGTTCCTACCCTGCGAAAGGCTCGCACTCCCAATCGCGCTTGCTGAGTTCCATATACGATCTCGCGTCACGGGAGGGCAGGGACGCCCTCCCCTACGGATGCGACAGGCTCGATGTTACTGCAACTGGCGACAGCGCCGGCCGATGGATTCCCTCCTTACCGGCTCGCCTCCCGCTCCCGTTCCATCCATGCCCGTTCCTCGCTGATCTCCCTCCGCTCCGGATAGAGGTACGAATCCGTCCGGGCCGCCTCGCACACGTCCAGCCGCTTCGCCTCGAATACCCTTCGCTTGGCCACCACGCGGTAGGAGAACGCACCCGAGGCCGTTGCGTCGGCGAGGTTCACCACATCGAATCCCGTGGTGTGCCGATTCACCACGACGCCCACGCTTCCTTGCTCGTAGGGTTGAATGAAGACATGCATTCCATTGCTCTGGTCAATGGTCACAGTTTCCAGGAACAGAGGATCCAGCTCGACGCGGCATCTTCCATTCACGAGCCGGCCTTCCCCGAAGTCCTCGAACCAGTTCTCGGGGCTCTCCTGGCAATAGAGCAGAGTTGGCCGCTGCGTCAGCGAATACGGGAATCTCTACTCGTCGGTAGCCGTGACCCGATAAAAACGCTGGAGACCGGTAATCGTGGTGGTCCAACTGGTGCCGGCAAGCACGCCGGTCAGGTCTTCGGAGAACGCACCATAGGGGCCGGCGGATGAGTAGACCCGGTAGGTAAGCGCTCCGGGAACGGTTTCCCAGGTCAGCGTGATCTGGCCGTCGTTCCGCACGATGCTCACCACGGGAGCCGAGAGGCCGCCGACGAGGAAAAGATGGGGATCCGGGGCGCCGATATAGGGATGAGTGGCGGTGCGGCCTGAGCTGTCGGCGGCGTGGATGTAGTAGCCCACCTGGGAACCGGGCATTTGTGGCGGAATCGTGGCGACCCAGGTGCTGCCGGTCGTGTTGGTCATGGCGACCCGAGTGTACGCGCCGCCGTCAACCCGGTAGAATACGGCCACGGAATCACCGAGTACCGCCTCACCGCTGTATGCTGTGATGTCCGCTTCAATCTGGTAGCGGCCGGCGAGTCTCACGGTGCCGACGATCGGCATGTGATGCACATAGAGCATGCCGCGATCGGCCAGCCCCATGGTCCTGCAATGGAGTGCATCAGTAGACTCCCACGAACCAGTGAACCCCAGTACCTCATACCCCGGCATGGCTGCCTGGTACGTGGCGATGGCGTCGTCATCCCACGATGAGCTCACCGTCGGCACAAGCACCTTGTCATTCAGAATCAGGGAGTTGGTATAAGGCTGGTTGTTCGGCGTGTACACCCGGTAGATCTCATACGGCGTGCCGTACGAAGAAGTCTGGGCTTCAAAGTAGTCGACCGTTGCTTCGATCTCGTCGTACTGGGCATGGGATGTGGGCACACTACGAATGAGGATCTTGTCGACATCGAGGAACTTGGCCCAGCAGTCGATGTGGTCGATGTAGGTATTGTTGGGATCGGGTACGACGTGATACGTGGTCACGCCAAGGTAGTCTTCCATCCTGTCGGCGATTTGCTGATGAGTGAGACCGGAGTTCTCCGACCACACCAGGTCAGTGGATGCCGAGATCCCCATACCGTCGGTCATGTAGTTGCCGCCGGTATGCTCCAGGTTCATTCCGTACCATGGAACGCCCAGCCAGGTGGCCAGAGCCACCGGGATGTCGTCATCGTTGGGGCGGGGCCGGTTGTAGGGGAAATCAACGATGCCGAACTGGCCGTTGCCGTTGGTGATGTACCAGGGACCATAGTCCCGCGACCAGTACGAGTCGGTGGCGTGGTAGAGGAAGTTGCAGTGATCCAGGTTCACGCCCGCGGACGCGTACAGGTTGCGCACCGTGGTCTCTTGACTAGCGCCGGTCACGATGGTGGTGACCATGACATCCTCGGCCATTTCTCGTATGATGCTGGTCGAGATCCCCAACGGGTAGCGGATCAGCACGCCCTCCATGTGCTCGAACTCAGCGACATTGCGGACCGGGCCGGGAGGGGGCGCCGTCGGCACGAAGCCGCGGCCGATTTCGTCAAGACGCGTCAATTCCTCTGGGGTCAACCAGTGGGGCAGCGAATGAGGATTGGCTTCCATCCACTGGCGGGTTCGACGCTCCAGGTCGGTCTCGGCCGAGGCGGAGATGGCGAGGATCATGAGGACACAGAGCAGACGGGTCATAAAGGAATCCCTCACGGCGAAGGCAAATCCGGACGGCGGAGAACTACAGAGCCTTCTGATGGCGGCAGTAGTCTGGATGAACGGCGCGCAATATAGTAGGCCGACGTCTGCTCGTCGCTACTTTGACGGGAAGCGGGATGATGAGGGTTCAGGATTCGGTTCGCTTCGCGAGCAGTTGCGAGAGTTCAGGGTTCAGTGCGGCCTCTGAGGACGCCGGGCGGCACGTCGCCGAGCGACGTGGCTACAGCCTGGGGCGGGCACAGAGTCCCGCCCCTACGGACATGATGTGCACCAACCCTCGTAGGGGCGGAGCTCTGACTCCGCCCGCCGCGGGTTTGGTATCGCTATCGCTGTCGTAGTCGTAATGGACGAGCCGGGGCGGTCCAGCGCGTGTGCGACCTTTGCATGTGCTCTCAAACACGCGGAGGCCCCGGGCCGGCCCGGACGATACGTGGTGCAACTTCCGGTGCCGCGTCGGGAAGCTACGGCGTAGGGTTCAGGGTTCAGTGCGGCCTCTGAGGACGCCGGGCTCCCTCAGAATTCTCAAGGTTGAGAGTACAGCCGGCAGTTGGCTCTCGGCTCTCAGCCCACTCCTTTCTTCTCACTTCTCACCCAAGGGCGCAATCGCAATCGC
>JAFGKV010000153.1 GCA_016928395.1 Candidatus Fermentibacterota bacterium
ATCGGAGGAGACCGTGGGCGAGTTCGAGCGGAACACGGGAAGCGCGGCGAAGGGAAACGAGAAGGCGGGAGCTGAGCGGCGATAGGGGAATCGAAGCCGTTTCAAGTGAACTTTATTTTTTCAAGTTCGGGTTCCGGCGGGGCGGGAGCCCCCACGACGGCGGCGGGTCCGGGCACATCGCCTCGGGAATGGCCACCGTGGCCGCCCGTGCACGCGCCGCGGCACGCTCGCGCCCCCGAGACCTATGATGTCGACGCGCGCCCTCTACCTCCGTAGCGAAGCCGCGCTCGAATGGACCATCGAGTCGATGCCGATAGCGATGGCGACCCGGACCCGCGGACGCGAGGAATCGCGTCCCTCCACGGGTGAGAGTGCCCGGCGCAGCAATCTCGGCGACTTGGGCGGGCACGAAGTCCCGCCCCGGTGGAGCTATGCACGGCCCCGTTGCCTCGCGGGGGCGACCGCCTCTGGCCGCCCCCGGTGGGTTGCCTACTCAGAGAGCGTGGAGGTGCAGTGGCCGCAGCGGGTTGCCTTGATCGGAATAGTCGACAGGCAGTAGGGGCATTCCTTGGTGGTCGGCGCGGCTGCCGGCGCGGGGGCCTCTTGGCGCTTCAGGCGGTTCACGTTCTTCACAAGAAGAAACACGGCGAAGGCGACCATGAGAAAGCCGATCACTGCGTCGACAAACACACCGTAGTTGATGGTGACCGCCCCTGCCTCCTTGGCCGCTGCCAGGGTTTCATACGGGCCGGCGCTTGCGCCCGCCTTCAGGGTGATGAACAGGTTGTTGAAGTCAACATTGCCCAACAACAGCCCCAAGGGCGGCATAAGCACATCAGACACGAATGACCCGACGATCTTGCCGAACGCGGCGCCGATGATGATGCCGACCGCCATGTCGAGCACATTGCCCTTCATGGCGAATTCCTTGAACTCCTTGAGCATGAGAGCCCTCCTTCGGGTGCGAATGGTGCGGTCATACCAGAGGATTCATCAGTGAATGTCAATATCAATGCCGCGAGGCTGCTGGTCAATGGAAACCCGTGCCTTCACCCGAATCGAGCCCCCATCCCTGCCCTGCATCGGGTCAAGGGCTCAAAGCCGACGCGATCTCAGAGTCGAGTCGCGGAGCCCGCCAAGGCTCCTGGTGCATGCACAGTGGGGCAATCCATGGTGAAGCACATGGTCGCCCACCGCGTAGTCGCTGCGATCCCCGTGCCCGCGTTCATCGCGCGCCATGGCGCGTCAACCGAGGAAGGATCCGGGCTACCGTCGACGGGTGAACGGTAGACCCGCACAAGGGGTACTCCCGTGTGGATCCCGCCGCGATTCTACGACGGCCCCGAGACCACGTCGCTTCGGATCAGCTGCGTCGCCGTGTCTCGTGTGCCCATGAGCGAGGGGCGAAGGGCCGTGCCTGCCCCCAAGGCGCTGACGATGTGGTCGGCAACCGTGTGGTAGCCCGCGGTATTCGCGTGACATACATCGACCCAGCGTTCCTCCTCACACTCGGAGAATACGCCCGTCAGGTCGGCAACGAGAATACCTTGGCGGTCGAGTCCCGCGATTTCCCTTTGCAGCAGCGGATAACCGACTGCCAAGCACTGCCCCCTGTGGCTCTCCGTGTCGGCGTCGAGAATGCGCCGTTCCCCGGCGGTGAGGCGCTTCGTGTTCCCGGGGACGTAGATGTTGGGCTGAAGTACATGCAGATCGAGAATCCCCTCGCTCACTGCGACGGCATGGATCATTCGGTGGTACGCGCCCCACTGGTTCGCCGCGATGTGGACCATCTCGCTGTCGCTCGCCGCCATGAAAGGTGTTGCGCGCTGTAGGTCCTGTTCTATGGCCGTCGCCTGGGTACCCGCCGCCTGCTCGAGATGACGCGCCAGCCTCGTCCAGATCATGTGAACCAAAACCGAGTTCCGCACCGGGGCCCAAAGGGACATCCGGGTCAACGCGTGCCGGCGCCTGTGCAGCTGGAGCAGTCGCGCCGTCTGGGCAAACCGTGCCGGTGTCAGTTCCGCCTTTGATGTCTTGAAGAGGTAGTGCGCCGCCTTCGCGTATTCTGGCGGACAACCGGCCCTCGTGTTGTTCACGTAGTTCCATAGCTCGTTGTAGCCGTCCACAAAGACCGCGATGTCGACCATGCTCCGAAAGTACAGGAACACGAAGGCTGTCTGTGGGATGGCATGCCCTTCCAACGCGAAGTTGACCACCACAGGATCCTTGGCGGGATAGGCCCTGGCCATTCCTGCCGCCAGACGGTCGTGGGCCGCGAGGACCAACTGCTGCGCGAAGGAGCCGCCGAATACGCCGATGACCATCGTCCGCTGATGATCGTGTCCACGAAGAGCGTAGCCCTTCTCGTCTAGATCGAAGTCGTGCGGTGTCAGGAAGCCGTAGTTGTTTGCCCCGCGAGAGTTCGGGATGTGGACATACCCAAACAACGGGTGGAGCTTGAGTTCTCCTTCCCATTGCCGAGCCGGGGAAAGGCCTTCCACGGCGAAGGATAGAGCCTGCTCCCGCTCGAAGGCCAGCGCCGCCCTATCCAGTCTGCCCCGGCGGACAAGACAAAGCGCAGAGACGGCGCCTTCCACCACCCCCAGGAATACGAGGAGGCTCATACACGCGAGCAAGAGCCTTCCGAGAGTCTGGGCCCTCCGGTGCACCCCCAGCCCAAAAGGACGGCTCACTGCGCCGCTGATGTGCCGGCGAGCCACCCGCTGGAAAAGGCCCACTGCAGGTTGAAGCCTCCGGACGGGCCGTCGACATCCACTACTTCCCCCGCAAAATAGAGACCGTTCACCAGGCGGCTGGCCATGGTCTTGGAGTTGATTTCCTTGAGAGAAACCCCTCCACTGGTCACCATGGCCCTGGAAAATCCTTCCGTGGCCTGGATACTCACGGGAGCACCGATGATGGTTGCCACCAGCCGCTCCCGGGATGACCGGTCCAGGTAGGCAGCGCGGGTGATGTGATCAAGCCCGGCAATGCCGCACACCACGGCGGCAAAAGCCCGGGGGATCGTGCGCGCCAGCAGCGATTGGATGGCCTTCCCTCCTTCACGGCGACGCCAGCCATCGATCCGGTCCAACCAAAGACTTGCGGAGACGCCTGGAGCCAGATTGACCCGAAGAGGCACCACCGGATGATCGCCAAGGAGGCGGGCCACCCGGCCCGACAAGTCCATTACCGCGGGCCCGCTCACCCCCTCGTGGGTGAAGATAAGGCTGCCCTCGGCATAGTGCTTTCGCCAGCGTGGGAGGTTGATCTCCACGCGGGAATCACGCAGCGCGATGCCTGCACAAGAACGCGGCCAGTCTTCCACGGTTACCAACCCAACCAGTGCCGGCGTCGGGGAGACAATGGTGTGTCCCGCCTGGGCAGCCAACGGATACCCGTCACCGGTGCCCCCCAGACGAGGGTACCCCGCACCTCCTGTCGCGATGATCGCGCGCGTCACCGGCAGGAACCCTCCTTCAAAGGCCAGGGACACAATGGAGCCGGCCTCGATGCCCAATTGGGTGACCCTAACGGATGGACGAATCTCCACACCGAGCTTCTCGCATTCCGAAACCAGAGCCCTTACGACATCGTCAGCGCGGTTGGAGACCGGGTAGACGTGGAACCCGTCCAATGACTGCGTCGGCACGCCCAGCTCTCCCATCAGGCGCTGCAGGCTCTCGGAATCCAATGCATTGAGGGCCGGTACGACGAATCTGCCCTTGGGGGAGAGCCGCTCAATGAACTCGTCCATGGGCAGGGTGTTGGTGAGATTGCACCGACCGCCTCCGCTGGCCCGCAGCTTGGCGGTGGGCCGTTCCAGACAATCCATCACGGTGACCCTGGCGCCGGCCCGTGCCGCGGCGATGGCCGCCATCAGCCCTGAGGCGCCGGCTCCGGCAATGGCCACGTGCATCGACCCCGTGCTGGCCCCTAGGTCCCGTCTGCCGCGGGGCTTGATTTTTGGCTGCTGTCCCTTACTCATTGGTGTATCACTCGCGCTCCGCGTTGGGGTGCCCCCGGACCGATCCTGAGGCTGCCCAGGTTCACTCTTTCGCCGTGTGGCCTCGGCACCTCGGCGAGTGCCGCGCCCGATCTTCGGCATAGATGGCGGGGATATGCAGACAGCCCACCACTGGGGGTCAAGATCCCACCGCCCGGCCATCACACTACATGGTAGTCACCTGACACGGGATTGGCAAGACTAGCATCCCCCCGACAGGTTGCCCGAACCGCCCGCGTGCTCTCGGAACAGGGTGTAGCACGCACCAGTGCCTCACATGCCATCAAAGTCTGTGTGCGGGTTTCGGGCTCCAGAGCATCGACCTAGAGTGCCGTCCCGCCAGAGTACTGCCCAAGCACCCTGGCGAAGAGTTCGATGGACCCCGGTGCAAACCCGGCGAAGTGGTTGTTGAAGTAGACAAAGACGTCCCGGTGGCGCGCGGCAAGCTCCATCACATAAGGAACCCACTGGATCATCTCAGGTGTTCGGTCAACAAGAAGCTCATCCCAGTCCTTCTCTTTGCCGCGTTCGACCCGGGCATTCCGTACCAGCTCATCCATCTTCGTGTGGTGGCCAAGGAAGCGAACATAGCCAAACGTCGCGGTGAGGGGAATGCCGTGGCGTAGAAGCTGTTGGGGCGGCGGCATGGTGTAGTATGATACCAGCGCCAGGCCGATTCCTCGCTCCCTGAGCACATCCAGCAACGGCTCTCTGAGCCATCCGGCATTGCGCACCTCCACGACATACCGACCCTCCGGGGGCAAGAGTGGGGCGAATGCGGCCAAACGGCGCCGGAAGTCCGCCCCGGTGGCATGCTCTTCGGCATCCTTCTTCTTGGCCACATAAGGAAACTGGAACAGCAGCGGCCCTCGCTTGTCGCCCAGAGGCTCAAGCACCCGCAGGAACTGGCTCCACGGCGCGCCGCAGTCCTCCAGGTAGCGATCGTGGGTGATCTCCTTGGGCACCTTGAGGCTGAAGGTGAATCCGTCGGGCACCCTTCTCGCCCACGACTCAACGGTCCGGCGCGACGGCATGGCGTGCCATGTCGCGTCGATCTCCACGGTATGGAACACCGTGGCATAATGACCCAGAAACTCGGCCGGTGCCGCATCAGGCGGGTAGAAGACCCCCCGCCAATCCCTGCAACTGAAGGACGATGTGCCGACGTGCAGGCTCGAATGCAATGAGAGGAGGTCCGTGATGAACATGCCGTGTCTCCCGGCGAAGGACGGGGCCTTCTGCGCGCAATCGTCCATTGCGAGCGGTCGGGCCCACCCCGTCGCGTCTTTAATGATCGCCTCCACTGTGGGCACAGGTCAAGGGGTGCCTGCCATGGACAGCCGTCGACGCCGGCATCGCCGCGGTGGTGGTCGACGGTGGGCCGGGGCCCATGTACATTGCTTTCTCCCGTTCCTCTCCCGCTCCATTGGTCGAAGGAGTACATAATGAGGCGACTGGCCCTTCTGCTCGTGTGTGCTGTACTCTCCGGATCCGCCTATGCCGATGGCTTCTACGATTTCCTAGCCCTGCTCAACATGACGCCGTCCCTGGAGCGGCAGGCTTTGGTTGACAGCTTCATTGCCAACCTCCCGGGCGGGGAGAGCCCGGTGAAGGAAGACACCGTGGCGTTCTTCATCTACAGCGGGTCGGCAACCTCCATGGCCATAGCCGGCGACATGACCTCATGGTCGCCGGATCTCGTGATGGTCCATGTGATGGGCACGACGTTCTGGTACCGCGAGTTCGCGTGTCCGTCGGACGCACGGCTTGACTACAAGCTGGTGCGGGATGGCTCGGAGTGGATCCTCGATCCCCTCAATCCCCACACCTGCGCCGGAGGCTATGGCCCAAACTCGGAGCTGGCCATGCCGGACTACGTACAGCCGCCGGAGATCAACGACTACGGCTATCCGCCCTGCGGGATCGACACCTACGAGGCCTTCTTCAGCCCCCAACTCGACAACTCCCGTACCATCCGCGTCGTGACGCCGCCTGGGTACGACCCCACGACCGCCTACCCGACCTTCATCGTACATGATGGTCTCGAGTACCTCTCGCTCGCCTACCTCGACCGGGTGCTGGCATTCCTGGCCGTGCACTATCCTAAAGCGAGGCTGCCCATCTGCGTGTGCGTGCCGCCGGTCAATCGTACCGAGGAGTATGCGGGTTCACAGCAGGCAGCGTTCGGGCAGTTCATCGCGGAGACGGTGATTCCGTTCGTCAATGAACGCTATGCCACCTCCCCGTTGGATCCCGAACTCTGGGGCTCTATGGGCGCCAGCAATGGCGGCAACATCTCGGTCTACCTCGCCGGAACCTATCCCCAGCTCTTGCGCAGGCTCGTGATCATGAGCCCCTATATCCCGCAAGCGCAGGCCAACCTGATCGCTGCCCAACCGGCGGACACCTACCGTATCTACATGAACTGGGGATCATACGATCTGGCGGGGCTTATCCCCCTCATAGAGTCGTTCGAGGCGATGATGCAGCAGCATGGCATCGCGCACCAGAGCCGCGTGTTCAATCAAGGCCACTCCTGGGGACTCTGGCGCGCCACCATCGACGAGGGGATGCTGTTCTGTGAAGGTGTACAGGGTGGAGACACCCCTCCCCCCGGCCTACCGCCGGCCGGGCGCCTGCGTCTCGACGCCTTCCCGAATCCCTTCGGGGCACGGCTCACCGTTCGGATCGACGAGACCGGGCGAGCGACGACGATCTCCCTGTACGACATGGCGGGACGCCGTCATTGCCATGAGAATCTTTCGGCGGATGCGTCGACCTTGGTCTTGGGCTTCCCAACGCTTGCCGATGGCCCCTATCTAATTCACGCGAGCAATGGTCTGGCTCGAACGACCACCCTCGTCAGCCGCCTCTCCCGCCCGGTGAGGTAGGCACCGGGCCGGAGCCTGCCCGGTCTTCTCGGATGCCGGGCAGTGTCCCCGCGGATCCGAAGGCGCTAAGCTGTAACTTCACTCCACGCGGCACACATCACCCTCATCCCCCGCATCCGCGGGTGCGGGGTGAGGGCGCATGATGCCGGATGCCGCTCGTCGATTCTGACTACGATTCCGAC
>JAFGKV010000154.1 GCA_016928395.1 Candidatus Fermentibacterota bacterium
CGGCGCACAGAATCCACTTGGTCGGCAATGTCATGATCGACACTTTGACGAGGTTGCTGCCTCAAGCCGCGGAGCATTGGAGTGCCGCAGGGACTCAAGAGCAAAGACTCCAGGCAGGCGATGGCGGTGGCAAGGGGGATTTGGGGCGGGTGCTCACGACCCGCCCGTACTGCCTCGTCACCCTGCATCGCCCTTCCAATGTCGATGACCCCCCGATGCTGGGCGCCATCATTGACGCTCTCGGTGACATCAGTCGCCACATCCCCGTCATCTTTCCGGTACACCCGCGTACGATGGCCATCCTCTCACGCATCGGTGATTCTCGCTTTGTGTCCGGGGGTGCGCATTTCGTCTCCGGCGCGATCGCGGCGGCCTTGGCCCCGACTTCGGACAGTGTTCCTCAGCTTCGCCTCCTTCCTCCCCTGGGATATCTCGACTTCCTGGCATTGCAGATGCACGCGACGGTTGTGATCACCGACTCCGGGGGCATGCAAGAGGAAACGACTTACTTAGGGGTTCCCTGTCTCACGGTTCGAGCGAACACCGAGCGCCCGATCACGGTGAGCATGGGCACGAATACCCTGATAGGTCGCGACATGATTCGTCTCCGGGCTGAGGTGTCGCACATTCTTGGCGGGCACGGCAAGCGGGGCGAGATCCCTCCGCTCTGGGACGGCCGGGCAGCGGAGCGTATCGCTTCGATCATCGTTGAATAGCGTGACTGTGTGGCGACTCAGAATCCACGAGACCAAAGCGGCGGGCCCCAGGTTCTCAGATCGGGGCAGATTGGGTCGCGCCGGTCATGACGCGGGAGACTCGATCAATGCGGAGGTCACGCCGAGGGCGGGAAACACCCTCTGCAGTGCGCCTCTCCGAGGTCCCCAGAGAGACTCGCGATGACCGTTGAGAAAGCAGGGGATGTACGTCATACGATGCCAGCTTCCGCGTATCTGTCGCCATGCCAGGCTGCCTCGCCGCCCTATTTCTGGGTGGATTCGACAGACGACTTCGCGACCATGGCGGCCGCGCTGGCGCACGCTCCGCGAATGGCCATCGACACTGAAGCCGATAGTCTCTATCACTATGTGCAGAAAGTCTGCCTGCTCCAAATCTCCACCGACTCCACAACCTACATAGTGGACCCCTTGGCAGTCACTGATCTCTCGCTCTTGCAGCCGATGATGGCTGATTCTGCCGTGGAGAAGGTGTTTCACGCCGCCGGATCAGACATCGCGGGCCTGCGCCGAGATCATGCCCTGAGCTTTTCCGGAGTGTTTGACACGCACATAGCCGCACAGCTCGTGGGGCTTCCTGCAGTAGGTCTGAGTGCACTCCTGGAACAAGAATTCGACATTGTGCACTCAAAACGTCGACAGCGCGATGACTGGTCGCAACGTCCGCTGAACCCGGAGCAACTAAGGTACGCCGCCATGGATACCCACCATCTCCTCGCCCTGCGGGATGCCCTTGAACAGCGGCTTCAGGCAAAGGGAAGACTCACCTGGGCTCAGGAGGAGTTCGACATAATCGCCTTCTCTCGCGAGGAGGAGCGAGTCTTCGATCCCCAATGCTTCCGCAGAATCAAAGGCTCACGGGATTTGGCGCCCCTCCAGCAGGCCATGCTCCAGGCCCTTTTCGTGCTTCGTGACCGGCTGGCACGGCAGATGGACGTGCCGCCGTTCAGGGTCATGAGCGATTGGGTTCTTGTGGATCTCGTCCGGCATCCGCCCCGCGCGACCACTGAGCTTGCCGGCCGACGAGGCGTTTCCCCCCGCCTGGCGAGGAATCACGGGGCTTTGGTGCTGCAGGTCTTGAAGCATGCGAGCCACGGCAACCCTGTGAGCCCCGCGCCGCGACCCAAGGGTACCCGCCCACCGGTGGAGGCGCGGATACGACTGGAGAATCTCAAGAGGTGGCGAGACGGCAAAGCCGCCGAGCTAAAGCTCCCTGTGGGCATCGTGTTCCCGAATAGCCAGCTTGAAGCCATGTCCCTGGCGGCGCCCGCTGACAGAGCAGCCTTGGGCGCCATTCCCGGCATGCGGCGGTGGCGAGTTCGCGAATTCGGCGAGGAGGCTCTGCGCGCGCTCCGGCTCTCATCGTAGAGGAGTGCGGCCCTGATCCCTCCTCTCTCCGGTGTTCCGCGGTCAGCGAACATGCGCAGAAGACTATCGGATGACCACTACCTGGCGAGACATGGCCGAATCGTCACCTACCGGACGAATCATGTAGGTGCCAGGGGGCACTGGTCTGCCGCGACCGTCCCGGCAATCCCAGGTCAGAAGTGAGGATCCCGCCAGGGTTCTGATTCGCCGCCCCACCAAATCGAACACACCGACTTCCAGGAGCTCTGAGCTCGGATTCAGAATCCCAAGCCGCACCATGGTTCGAGCCGGATTCGGATACGCGGGGCCCAAGACCATTGTGCCCGGCAGGGGTTCACCGATACCGGTCGTCTCCGGACCCCAGCAGGGGTAGCGGATGTCTGCAGGGCCGTAGAGGGGGGTCGTCTGGTAGTCGGAGAGCCTGATCGTGACCAGATTGGTCTCATCCCACGCGTCAGAAGGGTACATTGAGAGGCAGATGTACTGCATGGTCGGATCCCATCCGCCGAACTCAGCATACCAACCCTCATCGAATGCGACTCCACCGGAGAACGCCCCTTCGGACGTGTAGAACAAGACTCCCTCGACGGTCTGCCCCTGTTGGTTCTGCACCATGGTGATGTAGCCGAACAGCGAACCATCGGGCGACCAATGTAGTCTCTTGGCGCTGAGGTACTGGTCTTCCACGATCTGACGCATGTCCGATCCGTCAGGATTGCACCGCCAGATGCCTTCCAGACTCTCATCGCCCCACCATACCGACGTCATGAGCAGCACGGGGCCGCCGGAGGGGTGGGCTGCCAGCGCGGTGAACTTCGATACTCCTTGGGGAACGGGCACCAGGTCGACCAGTCCAGTGCCGTCAGGGCCTATTCGGTTGGCTCCACCCGCATTGTCTATGAACAACAACTCCTCGCCCGAGGGCATCCAGGCTACGTCGCCCACGCCCTGCTGGTTGTCCCAGTCCCAGGTGAGAGTGACGTCGCACGTGCTGGTCACGCCCGGGTACACCGTCACCGGCATGAAGCCGAAGTCCTCGGCATCATACAGGATGACGGGGTCATAGGCGGTCACATACTGGTCACCCACGGGCACGTCATCGAAACGGAATCGCCCCCATGTGTCGGCAGTGACGCTGTTGGGTTTGGAGCTGATATAGACCCATGCGCCCGATTTGGCATATCCATCCTCCCAGACAGTTCCCTCCACCGATCCGGTGGGTGAACCAGGGGGAAAGCTCCCCGGCGTCTTGTGGGTAACAGAATATCGCTGCTGGCCTTGGCGATCCGTGATCCAGAGGTTGGATCGCCAGGGCGTGTTCATGAGATCTTCCTCGCTGGAGAAGGCGATCCACTGCCCATTGGGGGAAAATGACGGCGCGCGCAACACACCGAAGGTGTGGCCCGTGAGATCGACCAAAGGCAACGGCGTGGGGGATGGAGGATCGAGGCGGTAGAGAATGTCCTCGCTGTCCTGCACACGCACGGTGAAACCGATACTGGCGGCATGGAGTGAATGAACCGCACAGGCCATTCCTGCCACGACGGAGACAAACCCGGATACGCGCATGCTTGCTCCTCCTTCGGATGGGGCTACATCTAAATCAGCACGGAGGTCAACCCGAAGTCTCTGTCTGTCCCCCAAAGTAGAACGACTCCCCCGCACGCGCAACCGCCATTCAGTTCACGGCAGGAACTCCAGGGGCAGACGATCAGCGATGGCCAAACCCGCAAGAGTCACAGTGACGCGATCCTGACCGCACACAAGGAATCCTCCTGCCTGCAGACGTTCCAACGTCACCTCCCACCCCGCGTATCGGGTGAGTGCCGACAAGGGTACACCTCTCGCCGTTCGCATGCCCAGCATGACCCGCTCCAGCGCAAGCTGCTCGTCAGTCAGAGTTTCCGACTCCTCCATGGGTACAGCGTTCCGGCTGAGACGCGCGACATACTCTTCCACGGACCGCACGTTCCATGACCGGGTTCGTCCATCAAAGGAGTGGGCAGCTGGCCCGAGACCGCAGTAGGGGGCGTGGTGCCAGTAGAGCGCGTTGTGGCGCGCCCGGAAGCCGGGCAGGGCGAAGTTCGAGACTTCGTAGTGCTCGTACCCATGATCCGTAAGCAGCCGCGAGGTAAAGAGGAAGAAGTCGTACTCCTTCGCCTCGGGAGACCGAATCAGACTCGGCGGACGGCGGCTGAGCGGTGTGTTCGGCTCGATGGTGAGCTGATAGCAGGAGAGGTGCGCCGGCCGCCATCTGAGGGCTTCGTCCAGGGTGGTGCGCCACCGCTCGCGGCGTTGGCCGCGGAAGCCGTACATGAGATCAATGCCGATATTCGTAAAGCCGGCATCCTTTGCCAAATGGATTGCCGCACGCGCTTGGGATGCGGTGTGGCGCCTACCCAAGAAGCGCAGCTCATCATCCCGGAACGACTGCACCCCGATGCTGAGCCGATTGGCGCCATTTTTTCGCAGAGTCTCCAACAAGGGCGTGGTGATATCGTCTGGATTGGCCTCCACCGTTACTTCGGCATCTTTGGTCAGCGGCCACGGGGTATCGGGACCACGCAGCAATCGTGCCAGCAGCTCCGGAGGGAGCACGGTTGGGGTTCCGCCACCCACATAGAGGGTCGTGAAGGTTTGGCCGGCGCGCAGTCGAGCCTCTACGGCCAGGCTTTCAGCATACGCGTCGATGGGCGAGAGATCGGTCTGGGAGCAGAACCCGCAGTAGGCACACTTGGTGCGACAAAACGGGACGTGCACGTACAGCCCGGCGTCAGGCGGCACTTCCCGCGCCTTCATTCCTCCTTCGTCTTCAGCACTGATACGAAGGCACTCTGGGGAATGACAACATCCCCGACCATCTTCATCCGCAGCTTGCCACGCTTCTGTTTCTCCAGGAGCTTGCGTTTACGGGTTACGTCGCCTCCGTAGCACTTGGCTGTCACGTCCTTACGGAAGGGCTTGATGGTCGATCGGGCGATGATCTTGCCTCCAATAGCGCCCTGGATGGCGATGCGGAACTGGTGGCGTGGGATCTCCTCTGCCAATCGCTCACAGGCATGAAGCGCCCGCTCCCGGGCCTGGCTCTCATGCACGATAAGCGAGAGTGCATCCACCCGCTCGCCATTGACCAGTATGTCAACCTTGACGACGCGCCCTGGACGGTAGTCGGTGAGATCATAGTCAAACGAGCCGTACCCCTGCGTGACGCTCTTGAGCCGGTCGTAGAAGTCGAACAAGACCTCGGCCAGCGGCATGTCGCAGGCAAGCTCTATGCGCCCCGGCGTGGGATAGTGAAACGACGTGCCCTCGGCGCGCCGCTCCAGGCACAGCTTCATGACGACGCCCAAGTACCGTTCAGGCATGAGGATAGTAGCGTGGATATAGGGTTCGTGGGTGGTAGCGACATCCATGGGATCTGGAAAGTGAGCCGGGTTGTCTACCACCAGAGCCGTACCATCCTTCAGGGTGAAATGATACTCCACGCTGGGAACCGTCATGATGATACTCTGATCGAACTCCCGCTCGAGCCGCTCCTGCACGATCTCCAGATGCAGAAGCCCTAGAAAGCCGCAGCGGAAACCCTGACCCAAGGCAGCCGAGGAGTCCTTCTCGAAGATCAACGAGGCATCGTTGAGTGCATACTTTTCCATGGCATCGACCAAAGGTCGGTAGTCATCAGAGGACACCGGATAGATGGACGAAAAGACCACGGGTTTGGCCACCTTGAAACCGTGAAGCGCCGTGGAGGCAGGGCATTCATCGTGAGTGATAGTGTCGCCGATGCGGGTGTCACTCACGGTTTTGATATTGGCGATGAGATAGCCGACTTCGCCGGCTGACAGCGCCGGCCGCTTCACCCTTCGAAGTTGGAAGATGCCGACCTCCTCAACCTTGAATGTGCGGCCATTGGACATGGTCATTATGGTATCGCCCGGACGGACTGCCCCGTCTATCACGCGGATGCTGACAACAGTACCCCGGTAGGCATCGTAACTCGCATCGAATATGAGCGCACGAAGGGGCTTGCTGGGCTCTCCCCGCGGAGGGGGAACTCGTCCTACGATAGCCTCGCGTATCGCGTCAATGCCAACTCCTTCCTTCGCCGAACACAGAATGGCCTCCGAGGGATCGATCCCCAGTTCGACCCGCATCTCCTCTTTGGTACCGGCGATGTCCGCCGCGGCCAGGTCGATCTTGTTGATGACCGGTATGATGGCCAAGTCATGCTCCATGGCGGCATAGAGATTGGCCAGAGTCTGAGCCTGGACTCCTTGCGCCGCATCAACCAGGAGGAGAACACCTTCGCAGGAGGCCAGCGCCCGGGAGACTTCATAGGAGAAATCAACGTGACCGGGCGTATCGATGAGGTTGAGCACGTAGTCGTGGCCGTCAGGCCCCCTATAGGGCAGCGTGCATGTCTGGCTCTTGATCGTAATCCCGCGCTCACGCTCGATATCCATGGAATCGAGAATCTGCTCGCGAAAGTCTCGATCCGCCACGAGGCCGGCGTGTTGAATGAGGCGGTCGGCCAGCGTTGACTTGCCGTGATCGATATGGGCGATGATACTGAAGTTGCGGATATCGGCCATGGAGTAGATGGTTACCCTATTGATGGAGGAGACACGCGCCACCGAGATGGTCCGCGCCGTGTGGTGAATGCCGACCTGGATGTCAGGGAAGGTACGGACGTCGCGGTCACACGACAATGGGCGTGACGTGCTTGAACGCGCAAAACGCCAGTGCGCGCTCCCGCACATCACCATGGAGGACTATCTGATGGTTGCCCGGAGCATGCTCGAGCCATGACTCAACGCTGCCGGCCAACTCCACCTGTGCCATGACGTGGCCGGCCTCGATCCCGGAGGCGACAATCCGGCCCGGCGCGATAAGCAGACTCCCGAATCCCGCGCCGAAACGGAGAATGGTCACGGGGCCTTCCCGAAGGCTGCCTTGTAAGGCGGCACCCCGGCGGACATCCGGCTGCATCGCCACCTTCAATGACATGGGATCATGCAGCATGGTACACGGTGCCGTGCAGTGCGAGAGAGTGAGGGCGTTCGCCGACCGGTCTATCCGCAGGGCGTCAGCAGTCCAACTGGGGCCCGAGTTGAGGGCTGAAGCCAGGACCATGGTGAACACCGCCTCCAGGTCACCCTCGCAGCCGGCAACGATGCCCTCATCGTTGAGGAGGCTGATGCCCAGGCAGGGAGCGATCCCGCTGTCGAGCAGGTCGTAGCAACGAACCGTCAATGCGGTGAGCTGGTGCGCTTCAATCATGTCTCGCATGGCAAGGTAGAGCCGCGCCGAATCAAGGAAGTCGGCATCGGTGGTCTCAATGACTGCGGCCTGGGACGCGAGCGAGTGAACCACGGCGTGCGCCTGGGAGGCGGAAACGAGATCATAGCGTTCCAGCAGCTTTTCCAGCTTGAAGTTGGCGATGCGTGTCTTGAATTCCCTGAAGGAGTGAATCCCATGGGACGTCAGTAGCCATGGGGCGGGCGCACCAAAACAGCCGATGACTCCCTCGTCGATGCGCGCGATGGCCGCGGCGATGTGGGCGAACCCATCAATGACCGACACCGCCTCGTCGCCGCCCAGCGGCGCATATGCGACCTTCAGGGGAAATCGAGTCTTCAGGGCGGCATAGGCTTCCAGAGTCGCGGCCAGTGAGTTATTGTCGGGATTCGCCCACAAGAGAACTGGCTTGGCAGTCTGGAAGACAATTTGGTTGATTATGGCCTCGGTCCCTCCGCTGGCCACCAGGATGACCGCGCCGTCGATGGCATCCCTTCGGGCGGAGACCGCCCGTTCCGCCTGGAGGATGTTGCTTACGTAGTCGATGACACCAAGCCCTCCTGCGGCCGCGGCAACCCTCTGCCGTAGGGTCTCCATATCCTCAAGCTCTGAGAAGACTGCGAAGAAGCCTAGCATGGGTACCACCTCATTGTGAAGCGCCGCCCCTGTCTCTCCCGAAGAACGTCGTATGTGCGCACCGTAGCACACCACGCCGGAAAATGACGATGCGGAGGAGGATCTATTCAGTATCAATCGCTCAATACCGTATCAAGAAGTCCACTTGTCAACGATCATCACTGTATTTCGGTTGTTGTGGATCGATTCTGTTTATCCGAAGATCCGGCAGACACGGAGAACCCGTCTTCTTGCGCATAGACCGACTTTTGGCATTCTAACGAAACGCAGATAACCTACATCAAGATAGAGACGAGATCCATGGAGGTATCGTACGGGGGATGCATTCACACGGTGATAGCGCGGGTGCCTACGGTGCTCTGTCGTGACTCACAATGCCCGCTATCGTGGAGTCGTCTGCAAGCCCTCGGCCCACTCAAGACTCGAAAGGTATTGACATAGGTAACAGGCATGGTAAACTAGAGGCGATTAAAGAGGAGTTGACGGCGTTGCGAGAGCCGCTGCTGCCCCACCGGGCGAAGAGTCTCCGCGGCCCCTCAGACTGCCGTCCTGCTCAAGAAGACGGAGACTCTTCGGTGCGCCTTGCCCTTGCGTATAATGCCAAACCAACTGCCAGAAGCGCCATCGAGGCTGTACACCCTGAAACGGTCCTCGACGAGGAGGAGGAACCT
The DNA here is from genome assembly GCA_016928395.1 of Candidatus Fermentibacterota bacterium. Lineage (GTDB taxonomy): Bacteria > JAFGKV01 > JAFGKV01 > JAFGKV01 > JAFGKV01 > JAFGKV01. Next base: position 8,708 of record JAFGKV010000154.1, read on the forward strand.
CCGCCGCTGACTGCGGGCGTCGGTAGCAACGACGACGCCTACGCCGAATGGGATGATGCGCCCACAATTCTGGCGCTGGCGGGGGCTCTTGCCAATCAATTCGATGTTTCACTGGTTGAAGCTGATGCACGCTTCCCTTCCCGCGTACAACGCCTCAAGCCGGACATTGTGTTCAATGTTGCCGAAGGAATGGTCGGTCCGGCCCGGGAGGCCCACGTGCCCGCAATCCTGGAGATGCTGCGCATCCCGTATAGCGGGTCAGACTCTCTCACCCTGGCGGTGTGCCTCCACAAGGCGTGGGCAAATGTTATCCTCGCTGCCAACGGTGTGCCCACACCGCGCCATCGAGTGATTGAAGGCATTACTGATCTTGATAGCCCGTGGGAGATATTGTTTCCGATTATCCTCAAGCCGCTGCACGAAGGATCCAGCAAGGGCATTCGAGATGATCAGGTGGTGGGCTCCCTCTTCGATTTGAGGGTGAGGGCCGCGCGCCTTCTCCGGGATTACCATCAGCCCGTTCTGGCCGAGCAGTTCCTTCAGGGCCGCGAGTTCACCGTGGCAATTTTAGGGAATCCTCCTGACGTGCGAGTACTGCCGCCGGTGGAACTGCGGTTCGATGCCTTTCCGCCGGGCACAACCCCGATCTACTCCTGGGAGGCGAAGTGGTTATGGGATCGACCCGATTCTCCGCTTGACGTGTTCCAATGCCCCGCCGGCCTGTCTTTTGCCCAGCAGGCGGAGATCGAACAAGTCTGTCAGGCTACGGCGAGGATTCTGCGCATCAGGGATTGGGCGCGAATCGACGTTCGCATGGATGCGGCCGGGGTGGTACACGTCATGGAAGTCAATCCCCTCCCGGGGATGCTGCCCGATCCCGACGCTCATTCCTGCTATCCCAAAGCCGCCCGAGCCGCCGGGATGACTTATGACGACGTGGTCTTGGCTGTGGTCGACGCGGCGTGCCGACGATGGGGGCTTCGCTCATGAGACCGCAGGTAGTCCTGCTCTTCAATGAACCAGTGAATACCGAGGAACCGTCTGAGGTAGGAGTCATCGGTGAAGCCGAGGATATTGTCTCAGCACTGGAATCCAAAGGACACGCCGTGGAATCAAGGCCAGTCTCGCGCCAGACGCTGCTTCCGACCCTGAGTGAGTTGGAAGACCGCCGGGAATCAGTGGTCGTGTTCAACCTGTGCGAAGGACTCAACGGTCATTCCCACCACGAGCCGCTGCTGGCGGGTCTCTTGGAGCTTCACAGGCTCCGCTTCACGGGGAGTCCCTCATCGACGCTCTCGTGGGCACTGGATAAGCGCGTTGCCAAGGCCATTCTTGGCTTCGCGGGAGTCCGCACTCCGGGAGCACAGGCGTTCTGCACCGCAGGCTCCATGGACGAGATAAAGGAGTTCGCTCTGCCGGCCATCGTGAAGCCTGTCCGAGAAGACGGCAGCCTGGGCATCACCGCCGACTCGGTGGTGCATACCGCAGATGAACTTCATGCCCGCATTCGCTGGGTCCTGGAGACCTATCGCCAGCCAGCTTTGGTGGAAGGATATCTGACGGGCCGGGAATTCAACATGTCTATCCTGGGCGAAGGAGACGACGCCAGACTTCTGCCGGTGGAGGAGATCCTGTTTGAGGGGTATTCGCCGGGAGAACCGCGCCTGCTCTCCTACGACGCCAAGTGGCGCGTGGGAAGCCATGATGATGTCCGTACCATCCCGAAATGCCCCGCCGCAGTGGATGGCAACCTGCGTGATGCGATGGAATCGCTGGCACTCACCACGTACCAAGCTTTCGGATGCAGGGACTATGCCCGAATCGACATCAGACTCGACGGCGGTGGAACACCCCATGTGCTGGATGTGAACCCAAACCCCGATATCTCACGGGTGGCCGGCATGGCCCTGGCGGTCACACAATCGGGCATGTCCTATGAAGAGTTTGTGGACAGTGTCGTGGAGGCAGCATGGAACCGAACGCCGTACTAGGCCCTTTGCACTCTGACCTTGTCGAGGACGTCGTGGCGATGGTAAGGGACACGGGCGTGTTCCGTCCCTGCGAGGTAGACGTGGCCGAGGAACTGCTCGAAGCGGCTGCCCTGGAGGGAGACGAGTCGGGTTACCTCGTACGGGTTGCTCTGGTGCAGGACAAGGTGGCGGGGTATGCATGCTGGGGCGCCACGCCGTGCACGGAAGGCACCTTCGACCTGTACTGGATCGCCGTATCACCCGCCTATGGTCGACGCGGCGTCGCCGGGGCGCTCCTAAATGAGGTCGAGCAGGATGTAGTCTCACGCGGAGGCCGGCTGCTCATCGCCGAGACATCGAGCACCGAGCCGTACGAGGCTGCGCGTTCGTTTTACGTTCGAAGGGGCTTCCGGGAGGAGGCCCGGATTCCCGACTTCTATAAGCCGGGAGATGCGAAAGTGGTTTTCGTCAAAACTCTCTTGCAAAGCTAGAGAGTCAGGAGGGAGTGGAGGAACGATGGAACTCTGGCAGGAGTTCCTTGCCTCGGCGATTCGTACGCCCGCACAGCTCAGGCGATACTTCCCTGAGATCGATGTGGCGGCATTGGAGCGGGTTGCCGAGGTGTATCCTATGTGTGTCACCCCGTACTATCTGGGCCTTGTCCAGCGGATTGACGATCCCATAGCGAGACAGTGTATACCTGATCCCGTCGAGCTGGATTCGTTCGGTCTGGTGGCTGACCCGCTGGCGGAAGAGAGCATGAGCCCCGTGCCCTGCGTCGTGCATCGGTACCCGGATCGCGCGCTGTTTTTGGTCTCATCCCAGTGCGCCATGTACTGCCGGTTTTGCACGAGAAAGCGAAAGGTGGGCACGGACTGGGCCATCACCGATGAGTTGCGTCGCGAGGGCCTCGCGTACATTGCGCGAACCCCCGAAATCCGTGATGTGGTGGTCTCCGGGGGGGATCCGCTCATGCTGTCGGACGGCCTCATCGAAGGCGTTCTGAGCGGTCTACGGCGAATCCCCCACGTGGAGGTCATCCGCCTTGGCACTCGGACGCCCTGCACCCTGCCCCAGCGGATCACGCCTCGGCTAGTGCGCATGTTGCGGAAGTACCATCCGCTCTACGTGAACACGCATTTCGAGCACCCCAGGGAACTCACACCGGATGCGGTTCGGGCATTGACGCGTCTTGCGGATGCCGGCATTCCTCTGGGGAATCAGTCCGTGCTCCTGCGCGGCGTGAACGATGACCCCGCCGTGTTCCTGGAACTCAACAGAAGACTGCTGAGCGCGCGGGTGAAGCCCTACTACATGTTCCAAGCCGATCTCGTAGACGGGACCGCCCATTTCTGCACCCCGATTGAGACCGGCCTTGATGTGATACGCGGTCTCCGAGGCCACACGTCGGGGATGGCTGTTCCCCATTTCGTCATCGACTCGCCGGGAGGCGGCGGCAAGATTCCGATCCTCCCCCAGGAGTACGTCCGTCGGGAGGGGCGGCAACTCATTCTTCGGAACTACCGTGGGCAGATCCACCTCTACTCGGATCGCACCGCAGAGCCGAACCCGTGTGAGGAGATCGCCGGGATGCCTGACCTGATCGAAGCCTTTGAGCCCTTGGCGGCCATAGGCTAGACCTTTTCAGATCACAGGGCGCCCGAACGTTTGTTCCGACGCCCTGTGCGTGTCTGGCCGACTCTGAGCGACGCCAACCCGCAGGTAAGGCTTGCACTCACCCCCTGAGGTGCCTATCCTCGGTGGATTCGGTCTTCAGCTCCTTTTCTGAGAGGTGCCAGTGCGATTCGGAGGAGTGACAGCGGTGGCGGTGATGCTGGCATGCGCCCCGCCGGCGGCGGTGCTGCCGCCTCAGTCGGCGGCGCCGGCCCAGGGCGACGTCGTCGCGCCGCCACAAGCTCCCACCATTGCGGTGGCGGCGAAAAAGGGACGTACGTACGCCAATATCCGCCTATTCGCGGACAGCAGAAGCCCAGTAATCGCGAAAGTGCCCGTGGGGACCGTGCTCAACACCTTTGGCTGTGATGGCCCGTGGCATCAGGTCCAAGTTCCCGCCACAGGGGCCCTTGGCTGGATTCACTCAGTCTACCTCGAGTAGCCACTCGTGGCTCATTGTCCTGCGTGCAGCCGTGCAGCGCCCCTGCGCCAAGTGCTACAACTATCTCCCGCCGGCGCATTTATCTGCCCGGCGTGCAAAGCAGAATCATGTATGGATCAGGGAAGGTTCCGGTTGGCCGCAGGGGCCTGCGCCTACCTGACATGTATCGTGCCGTTGTGCGCCTGGCTCATCTCGGGCCGGCTGGGCATCACCGTGGGAGCCTTGGCGCTGTGGGGCCTCTTGAGCCCCTCGGCGTATGCGTCGTGGACTATCCTGCGGCTGGCTCCTCGCCCCCCCATGGCCCATTCTCTTCGAGGAGAGGATGCGGATCGCCAAGGAGCGTGAGAAGCCGAACCATCGTTTCTCCCACCTCTGCATCCGGAGTCGATGCGCCGCCCGCAAAACCTACGACGCGCTGAGGTCTTCCCGCGAGCCATGAAATGTCTGCCTCGATTGCATCCCGGCTCCCCTGCGGCTGGTGCCGGACTCTCCTCAGGGATAGTAGGCCCTCCGGGCCTTCCACGTGCACTGTGCGCACGTAGCCAGCGGCAAGCTCCGCCAGATGACGCGTATTGCTGCTCTCATGCCCTCCCACCACAATCATCAGATCCAGCGAGCGTTCGGCCAGATGGCGCACGGCATCCTGATGCTCTTGGGTGGCGCGGCAGATGGTGCCGAAGCTTCGAAAGTATGTCGCTGCGTCGGCGCCGAATTGCCCCCTGGCAGCCGCACGGAGCACGTCGGCTATTTCCAGTGATTCGCGCGCCAGCATCGTGGTTTGGTTGACGAGACCAAGACGCTGAAGATCGCGAGCCGGATCAAGACCCGGGCTGTGAAACCCGGGGGCAAGGAATTGGCCGGGAAGGGTGGAGTCCCCTCGAATTATGGCCTCCGCCAGAGCCTGTGCCCCCGCCACGTCGGGCACCACCACGTAGTGCCCTCCTCCTGCCGTGGCCCGCGACAGGGTGGCGCGTGTCTCGGGATGATCCGGCCTTCCGTGGAGCACGGTGGTGAATCCATCCCGGGCATAGGCCGCCACTCTCACCCACACGGCACGGACGCTGGGGCATGTGGTATCCACGATCCCTACGCCCGCATCACGGAGCTGTGCCTCTTCGGTCACGGTTGCCCCAAAGGCCGGTATGATGACCGTGTCGGATACGGAAAGGGCTGCCCACCAGCAGGGAGACTCCGCGTCAACGGTCTCTACTCCCTCGGCTTTAAGCCAGCGCCCGACAGTAGGATTGTGAATGATGGGGCGCAGGAGCAGGAGCCCGCGGCCGGAAGAAAGCGACACGTGGGCACGGTCGACCATTGCAAGGGCGCGTCGCACGCCCTTGCACATTCCCGTTTCCCGTGCCAGAACCAACTCCGTGGCCCCGGCCTGGACACACCCATGGCGCCGAAGATACGCGATGAGGGGATTGGGGCCGAGGGGGCTTTTCACGGCGGTGGAAGCGGTTGCGCCTCCCATGCGGGCACAACGGAGTCAGCCGGCGACGGCAGCAGGCAGACCAGCGGCGGCGTCAACGGATTGCCAGCCAGATCCCGGGCCCCCGATAAGACGGCCAGCAGGCGCCGATCGGGCGGGAGGAGCCCCGAGGCTGACCAGGCCAGTACCTGCATATCACGCCACACGGCCACACCAGGCACAGGCCTAAGTCCCGGCGCCTCTAAGATTGTCAGGCTGTCTCTTCCCGACTCCTCCATTGGTTCAGTGAACATAATCCACAGCCGCCCCGGCTGCGCGTCGTAGAGCAGGCGATACACTGCCGGGGGGACGGTATCGGCAAGGCTCGTCCCCACAAAGGTGAGCGCCGTGTCGGCAAGAGAGAGGCCCGCGGAGTCGAGCACGTCGGATGCGGTGACGACCATGAGGTCGTCACGAAGTGACCCACGCAGCAGGAGACGGACCGCGGCGGGATCGGCCGCCGACAGGTTCACCGACTGGATAGGATAGCCAAGGCCGGCGGTGTCGTGGAGCGCGAATGCTGCACTTCGAGCTTCCCTGAGTGCTTCAGAGAACCCAATGCGGATAGAACGCGAATGGTCTACGCGTACATCCCTGGCCACGGGAGGCGCCGTGTCTTCCGGCGCCAATGCCAGACGTACGAACGCGGCTGAGTCCGGCGGCACCTCCACCGTCAGTGCCGCCCACGGTTCTATGCCACGACGATATGCGCGGTCGCCGTCATTATCGGCGAAAGCCTCTATGTGCCACATCCCCGGGGCAAGGCCGGCGGCAACAAATCCGCCGGAGGCGTCGGTGAGGCAGGTCCACCGGAGGGCAGAGTCATCTCTTGTGGCCGTGACCACCGCCCCGGCCGCCGGGCTGGCCCCCGTCACCGCGGTTCCCTCGACCCGCGTCGAAAGCCCGGTGCCTGTGGAAAACCAGAGCCCAAACGCCTCCTCCATGGGGAGGCCGTGTCGATCCAGCGCTCCCGGCCCGATCCATACCCAATGGACGACATCGGGAAGCCATCCCCTACGGGGGAGCAGCGTGAGCGTGGTCCCATCCCATGTCTTGTCGACGCGGACCGTGTCCGGACTGACGATCACGCGGTCCTCAACGGTAGACCGCTGCACGGGCTCACTCCACGTAAGGGTCACGGCGGAGTGAGCCGTGACGCTGTCCGCGCCGGCCACAGGGCTCCACAGCGTCACAAAGGGGCCGGTCTTGTCTTCAGGGCCTCCGCCTGGGCGCCCCTTCTTGGCGCAGCCTAGCAGCAACGCCACAAGAAGCAGCCCGACGACGGCGTGTTTCACCGCGTACCCATCAGAACATGCAGGAGGGCGCGCTGGAGGTGGAGCCTGTTCTCCGCCTGTTGGAACACGATGGCCCGGGTCCCGTCCATGATGGAGTCGGTGATTTCCTCCCCGCGATGGGCGGGCAGGCAATGCATGACCACCGCGCCAGGCGAGGCGGCGTCCACCAGCGCATCGTTCACCTGGAACCCGACGAAACGTGCGAGCCGCTCCTGGCGCTCTGCCTCTTGGCCCATGGATGCCCATACGTCGGCATAGACCACATTGGCACCTTTCACTGCCTCGGCGGGGTCATTCCCCACCACCAGCCGGTTGCCGATCTCCCCATGGGCCGCGTCCACAATCTCCCGCGTGGGCTCATACCCCGGGGGCGTGGCAATGGCCAGAGAGATGGGGGTCCTGCGGGCGCTGTTTATGAGGCTGTGGGCCACATTGTTCCCGTCGCCGATATACGCCACCCGTATGCCCTCCAAGGTGCCGAAGTGCTCGTCGATTGTCATGAGATCGGCCAGGGCCTGACAGGGGTGGTAGAGATCGGTCAGCCCATTGATGACCGGGATCGTCGCGTGAAGTGACAGCTCCTCGACTTCGCTGTGGGCAAAGGTACGAATCATGATACCGTCGATCATCCTGGACAGCACACGGGCAGCATCGGAGACCGCTTCGCGTTTGCCCAACCCCACCTCTCCGTGGGTGATGTACATGGCATGTCCGCCCAGCTGGACCGCGGCCACCTCGAAGGACACGCGGGTTCTGAGGCTAGGCTTGGCGAAGACCATGCCCAAGACCTTGCCCTTGAGTGAGTCTACCCTGCCCCCGTGACGGTAGACAGCCTTCAGGTCTTTGGCCAAGGCCAAGAGATCCGCAACATCCCCGTTTGTCAGGAGATCAATGGAAACTAAGTCCTTCTGCATCGCATCCTCCTTCTTCGTGCGCGTCGTCGTTGACGTAGGCATTTGTGTTGTGAGTCAGAATCCTTTGCACTGCCGCAGGCAGGTTCTCCACCACTACGACATCCCCGGCGCCTTCCCGCGCCCAGGTCACTCCGTGTCCGGTCTTCACGAGAATGCCGGTAGCCCCGATGCGGGCGGCGGCCTCCATGTCACTCTGGTGATCGCCAATCACCACCGAACGGGCAAGATCAAGGCCCAGATCGTCCCGGGCGAGGAAGAAGAGCCCGGGACGGGGTTTCCTGCACCCGCATCCGTCCTCGGGCCGGTGGGGACAGACATACACTGCCGCAACACGTCCACCCGCATCTCGGATGCGTTCCTCCATGAGACGGTGAATGGTGCGAACCTCCTCGTAGGAGGCCAGTCCGCGTCCGATGATGCTCTGGTTCGTGACGATAACCACCGGAAGGTCATGGCGAGCCAGTTCGGCCAGTGCCTCGAGAGCACCGGGAAGGAACTGGAACTGCTCCCATCGGGTGACATACCCATCGCCCGGGCCCAGAGCATTAATGACACCGTCACGGTCAAGGAACACGGCGGGTCGAAAGACGGGCGCCCGCCTCACCCGTTCCCGCAGTGCCACCGCTGCGGCATGCCCGATGACCAGATGCGCGTCTTCAATGCGTTCCATGCAATCATCGGGGACGATCACCGCAAGATCCACCATGCCGGCCAACCGGCCTCCCTGGAATCCCGTGAGGCCCGCAGTCACGGCGCCCATCGCCGCGGCATGCTCCACCGCACGCAGCACATTAGGAGAGTTACCGCTGCCGCTTATGGCGATCACCAGATCACCCGGCCGCACCAACCCCGCCAGTTGTTCCACAAAAACCCGCTCGTAGGAGGTGTCATTGGCCCACGCCGAGATCAAAGGCACATTATCCACCAGGGAAATCACCCTCAGGCGGCGATGCCCCGGGCTGGCTGTTCCCTTGCCGAGATCACATGCGAGGTGAGCCGCCGCTGCCGCCGAGCCGCCGTTGCCCAGCAGGAAAACGGTGGCATCGCGGCGCCAGGCTTTCTCCAGTTCTTCCACCAGGCGATCGATGTCGTCTCGCGGCATGTCCTCCAAGACTCGCGCCACGGCGCGAAGGTAGCTCTCACTGTTCACTCACAACCTCCACCTCTTCCCATCTGCAGGGCCAGGGCTCGCTGCACCACGTCAATCTCGGCGTAAGGACGCCCCATGAGCCGTGCAAGATTGGCGCGAACAAGCCTCGCAAGGAGCAAGCCGGACAAAAGGAGACGATGCGCCAGCAGGGCGTTGCGCCCATAGTGCTTCCGTATGAACCGATGCTTTCCCTTGTAGAACTGCAGCACCAAACCTCTGCCCCAAAGCTTGCTCACCGTCTGGCTGCCGAAGTGGGTCACCAGAGCATCAGAGAGAAACCACGTCTCCCATCCTGCTTGACGAAACCGGTAGCACCAGTCGGTCTCCTCGTGGAAAATCGGGTATCCCTCGTCCTTGAGACCGATCTGCTCTACTGCACTCCGGCGCACCAAGATGCAGGCGCCAATCACCCAATCAACCCCGCACGGGCTGTCGTGATCCCAGTACTCCAGTACCGCATGCCGGCGCCACGAGTTGGGCATACGCCGCCAGGGTAGCAGATGCTGCAGCACCAGACGCCTGTTGGTCAGGAAGTTCCGGCAGGAAGGTTGCAGCGTACCGTCGCCGTTGAGAAGCCGCGGGCCGACCACAGCGACCCGGGGATTCTCCCGTAGGAAGGCCACCAACCGATCCACGGCACCGGCATGGAGGACTGTGTCGGGGTTAAGGCAGAGAAGGAACTCCCCGCGGCTAACCAGAATCGCCTGATTGGTGGCGCCCGTGAACCAGTTGTTGAACCGATTGGCGATGAGCATCACATCCCGGGCATGCTCCAGGGCCTCCACCGAACCATCGGTGGAGCCGTTGTCCACCACGATGATCTCGTACGGAATCTCCACGGTGTCCCGCACGGAACCCAGGCATCCCAGCAGAAGGTCTCTGCTATTGGTGTTCACGATCAGGATAGAGAGGGGGAGTGAGGGGGTTATCCGGGGCAGTGCCTCCTCCGGCGCACAGGGAGAGGAGCCCAAGGTCGCGGCAGTGATGGGACGAGCTGACGGCATTCCCTATGGCCTGCCTTCTTTACGAGTGAATCAAGGCCGGAACGTACCGTCGCCATCGGCGAAGGCGCTCGCCAGGAGTCGGGCTGAACGTGCAGTTCATGATGCTGCAGCCCCTGGTGCAGGCCCGCACCAGCGCGCGCCCTCTGGCGGCTTCATCCCCGAACCACTGGCGGCGGATAGGGCCGTCATTCACATGGCCGAACGGCGGGAGATAGGGACAGAAGCGGAGATCGCCGGAAGGGCTGATTCCCAAAGATGCAACGCCAACGGTGCAGGGGACGATTTGCCGTTCCGGGTCCTCATAGTAGCGAGGCAAGAGGGCCAGCTGCCGCCAAGGATTCAGCACAGGCCAACCGCTGCGAGAACCCGCGCGAAGCTGCTCCACCACGGCTCTGACCCGGGCCGGTTCCACCCCCAAGCCTAGCGCGCGATACCATGATGAATCGCGGGCCGACCCAAACGGCTCTCCTAAGGGCTGCACCGTGAACCCACCGATTCCCTGGGCGGCGGTCCATTGGGCCAGGGGGGCTATCTGATCCACGTTCAGACTGGTCAGCACCGCGGCAATCCGAAGCCGGCGGCCCATGCCGGCCGCGCACAGATCCTTGGCCAGATCCATGACGCGCCGGTGGGCGCCGGGGGCACGGTGCAAGGCATCATGGGGGCCGGAATCCAGAGAGTCGAGAGAGAGCGTAAGCGATACCAGGGGCCACGCGACGACGTCGGCCGGGTCAATATCCGGCGCACCATTGGTCACTACCGAAGGAAGAAGCCCACAGTCGGCGGCGATCTGTACGATGTCGCCCAGGTCGGAGCGGAGGAATGGCTCTCCTCCGGCCAGCCCGACGTGCGTTGGCCCCATCCACACCGCCAGTTCATCGAACACCTCTCGCCACTTTTCCGGGCCGAACTCATCATGCTGTTCGCGCCAGACCTGGCAATGCATGCAGCGATACGTGCAACGACTGGTGAGGCCTATGGCCACCGACAGGGGAGGCCCAAAAGGGGTCAGTCTCGTGCGGCACGCCCACGCCAGCATGCTGTGCCACAGGTGAGTCACCCCCGCCGCGGCCATGGTGCGGCGGTTCACCTGATATACCCGAGAACCCGTAGCTGCTCGATGATGGCGGCGTCGCCCGACTCTCCGCTCTCCGCAGTCCGCCTGCCGACACGGGGTCCATAGCTTGGAACGGTGGGGATCTGCTGGCGAGCAAATCGCGGTGAGAATGCGTCACTCAACACTTTTCCCTCCAGGTCATCGGCCACAGGAAGCCCCAGGACGGCCAAAACAGTGGGCGCGATGTCATGAAGGCGGGCGCCGACAAGCCGAGCGCCTCGCTTGAACGGGGCGCCATGAAGAATCACGATGCCCGGCGGCCCCTCGGTGTGCTGCCCTGAGGCTCCGGGCTGCCATCGGTTCCATCGGGTGAGCCCGAAGCATTGAGGGCCGAGTTGAAGGGAATCCGACAGCGGTGCATGCAGGTTGATGGTCGCGGCCACATCCGCCTGGGCGAAGACATAGACCACGAACTCCCCGGCCTTGTAGCTCTTGTCGTGGGCGGTGAGCATCCGCACATCCTTGAAGATCGGCTCGCCCGAGGGCATGGCCTGGAGAGCGGCCAGATCGGCGGTCAGCTTCGCCGCCGTTGGCTCCAGATCTGCGGCAGCGACTGTCCCGTCGGGTTCACGACCCACTACGGAGACAGTGAGCAGGCGCATCTGGCGAGACTCGGCATGAACATAGGCGCGGGATCGGGCAAGATCGGGGCTGCCGTCAGGCTTTAGGGTGAGCCACCCCATGTCTTGCAGCAGACCCTCAACATCGAAGAGATCGTTGATACACCGTTCGGCCGTGCTGCTCTCCATTCCGTGGTCTGATAGGATCACCACGGGCGCAGACCTGTGCCTGCAGAGCCGGCCAACTACGCCGTCCAGAAACCGATAGTACTCCGGCACCAGCGGCGCAAAGATGCGCTGCTCTTCGGGATCCAGCGTGAAATCCTGGGGCCGCCAGTACTTCCACAGCAGGTGTTGACATACATCCAAATACCAGAAGTACGGTGCCACGACCCGCAGGGACCGATCACGATCCATGAGATAGTGCGTGATGCGCTCTGTCGCATAGTCCATTGCCATGATGCGGCGATACGCGCTAATGCGCTCACCCAGATCATCCAGATACCGTGCCACATCTGGCACTGAGCCGCGCCACGGCACCGAGCCTTCCTCGACGCCACGCCGCCACGCAGCGAACTGGGCGCGAACCTCCCTGATAAGCCGTTCCTGCTCCGGGGGCAACGCACCGTCAAACACGCCGGCCTGGGCCAGGTCCTCTCGAAGACCCGGGGGAAAGGCGGTGTGCTCGACTGCCGCGTCATGCACGCGGTCTGTCACCATGTACCCGTCAATGGTCTCCGCCGGCCAGGTGGCCCACCATCCCACGAATGCAGATCGCACGCCGTGATCCGTGCAGACGTTCCACAGCGCCGGAACCAGACGTTCGTTGGAGGATAGGGCCGACAGCATCTCATGCTCTCCCCGTTCATCCAATTTGAGAACCCGGAAGGAGATTCCGTGCTTGTCAGGAGACTGCCCGGTAGCGATGGTGGTCCAGAGGGCTGGCGAGGCCGTGGGCACATAGGTCGCGAGCTCCCCGGCCGTACCGGTTCTGACGAACTCGGCAAGGTTCGGCAGTTGGCCTTGGGCCATCAACTCATCCATTGAATCCCAGTTGGCGGCATCCAAACCGATGATCAGGAGCGGGCCTCGTTCGCCCCCACAGCGGGCGCACAAGACGAGCGCAGCCAGCATGGCAGCGCGCAACAAGCCACACCGAAACGGTTTCAGTGGATGGGCCATCCGCGACCTCCTCACCCGGTAGAATCCACCCAGAGACGCCGCCCTGCGACCCGCCACAGAGCTCGTCGAATATCATGTACGATGGGATGATACTTCCACCACACTGCATCGCAGGATGCGCACAGAGGAAGACCCTCGCGGCGATTGGATGCGACACGTTGCCGTACCTCCATAAGCCGGTCACCGTGCCACACATCCGTGAGGCTCTGGCGGACGAGATCGCCCACCGGATGCGCCCCGTTCAGGTCGGCGCAGCACAGGAACACTCGCCCATCCCAGCCCACGCTCATGCCCTGCCACAGGGGTTGGCATGGGTGGTAGCGGCGGCCTCGGAGCACGACTTCCTCACTGCGAAGCTGTCCTCCCCACCCGTGGGGCGCAAGACGGAGTATGCGATCCGGTCCCGGAGAACCAAGGAGCGCAGCCACGCGGGAGTCCGAGATGACTGCCTCATCAGGAGGCTGGATGATCTGGAGCGTGGTGCGCGGCCCGCGCCCGCCCAAGCGACGGCGCATCTCGTGAAAACCGCGAACGTTCTCAACCATCGTATCCAGATCCGCACCGCGCTGGACTTGGCGAATCCGCTCATTGTCCACGCCATTGATGCTGAACGACACATCGTCCAGTCCTGCCTCGATGAGGGATCGGGCCCGATCCCCGTCCAGCAGCATCGCATTGGTGTGCAGCACGGTGCGCAATCCCCGTGCTGAAGCAGCGGCAACCAGGTCTCCAATGCTCGGATGCAGGAGCGGTTCTCCCGCGAGGAAAAACCTGATTTCACCCACCCCGGCATCCGCGGCCTGGGCCAGGATGGATTCCGCCAGAGAAAGCTCAAGAAGCCCTCCCGGCCGCGCCGAAGAGGCAACACACCACCTGCACGAGAGATTGCACCGATTGGTGGGCTCCAGGTTCAGGTAGGCCGGCGCGCCGAGAATACCAGACCGATGGAGATACCACTGGAGACGCCAGGCAACGGCCACGGTTCAGGGCGCGGCGTCGGCGCCTGTCATCAGACAGGCCGCTACCACGCGCACAGCCGCAACGTCAAGGGGAGCACCGCCCTGTCCCACCACCCTGCACAGAGTGAGATCGGCGTCACCGACGTGCACCTGGCTGACCGTGACATCAGCACGCACCTGGAGATCGGATATGCACGACGGGATGCCGTGCCCCTGTTCCATGGCAACGGCCATGAGGGCAGCCACGGGAGTACCTTCGTCGTTCTGCGTGAATTCGTATGCCACTACGGGGTTGGTCGTTGGCTGCCCGAGATCGGCAATCCCCTCCACAACCTGGCTGGCCAAACGGGTGAGCGACACCATGTCCTGCTGGCTCATGCCCAGGCGGGAAAACTCGTCCATGGAGTAGAAAACTTGGTCAGCCAAGGCCTTCTGGCGATCGGAAAGGCTGGCTTCTATGCCTTTCAACCGGGTAGTTTCCATCCGGCGCATACCCTCATCGAAGTCCCGGAACGCGGGGAAGACCTCGCGGATCCTCTCCTTGATAGCCAGGTACACCCCCTCGGTGTCCTCAAACTGCCCAAGATCGACAGAGATGTTCATGATGAAGAAACGCTGGTCTCGCACTGTTCGGGCGGGCACTACCGACCCGATGCTCACGCCTGGAATGCTCTGCAGCAGTTCCGGCAACCTTTGTGCGGGCCTGATTTCGGCCTGGGCCGCAGCATACACCACTATGACCTTGAACCCGGCAGTGGTCGTTTCCCGGGAAGTAAGGGCAATGTAGACCTGGGTGAGACCACTGGTGCCCTGTTCCTTCATGAGAAAGGGAATGACCGCACGGGCATACTGCTCGAATCCGCCCCGGGATTCGATGCGCTTTGCCCAGGCTGCTCGCCGCCCGGTAATCAACTCGGTGAGTTTGCGTTCCAACTGGGCATGGTGGAGTTCGGTCAGGGTCCGCCCCTGCCCTGCGCCAATCTCGAGCCGGATAAAGACCAGTGCGTCTCTGGTGGTGAAGTCAATGAGGTGATACTGCTCGTAGAACCCCAGCGTCTCGCCTACCACCCGGAGACAATCCTCCACTGATACGTCGCCTCTGAGGCCAACCACCGTGATGCAGGTGCGGGTTTCCCGCATGGCGCTGCGGGGCTCGACACTGACCACGCCGAGGCCGCCCGAGTGTCGGACCTTCTCCAGGAGCCGATAGTTGGAAACCACCTGATAGGCCAACTCCTGGGGCGGCCACGCCATCATGTACTCGTCTGACCGTCCTCCAAAGAACTTCGCGCACTCTCCCATGGGGTCGGTGATCTCCTGGAGCTCATGGTCGTTACACATGCGTTCCAGCTCTTCGATGACATGTGTCAGGACCTTGAGCTTCTTTGCCTCCCTCGCCAACAGAATTGCCTTTGCCCGCCGGCCTACGCTCAGCTTTCTCAGGTGCGCTACAATGTCGTCCAATTCCCCATCCAGCCGCGCGATCTCCTCGTCGCTGGAAAGGCCCAGCGCCATGACGAAGACGCCGATTTCGACCTTCTTGTCTTGAAGCACGAAGCCATGAGCGAATTGGACATTCCAGCCTCGCTCGTGGACGACACCCAGACACACTTCGCCCATGCCCGGCCAGTCATCGGACATAGCCGCCAGGGCCACGACGTGCCGGAACCGTCCCTTGACCAAGGGTCGATAGCGCAGGATCTCCACCGCGACGCCTCGGGGACTCGCCCGCCACGTGGCATATGCCGACCGCAAGAGTTTGATCTCGCGGCGTGACGGAAAGAAGGCCCGCGGAGCCTCCAGCGTCAGCTCGCTGACACAATCAAGGGGCGAGTCAGGCGGGGAGCCTTGACGTGTCACAGGCATCTCCTCGCAGGTCATGGTAGGGGCCGTTCAGGAAGGACGTCGCTGGCCGGGATCCGCTCAATGTGGTGCGTCGTTGCCTGGGGACCGACGTTCCAGCATATCTTGCTGACATGATGATTCCCGGCCGATTGCATGCGATCACCGTTTCGATGAAAACAGGAACCGATCGAGGTTTTCGTCAAGTATTACGGCCAGCGCCTCATCGTCCATCCCATGGACCGCCGCCAAGGCATGGACGATGCGAGGTATCCATGCCGGCCTGGAGGGCTCCCCCCCATACGGCACAGGAGAATCCGTCTCCACGAGCAGACGATCTAGTCTGACGGTCGCGGCAACCGACAGAATCGAGGGGTTGATGAGAACTGACGGACCGGCTGATACATAGATGCCGGACGCGGCGCAGGCGTGACCGATCAGCTTCGTCGAATGGGTAAACCAATGGAGTAAGGCGGGCACTCCCCATACCTTGCGAAACTGCGCGGCGATCGTCAATGTCTCCCGTTGGGCCCGACGGGAGTGAAGACACACGGGCAATCGGTTCCGGCCCGCTACATCAAGCTGCCGCATAAGGACCTCGTGCTGCCGCTGCCGCTGGGCAGGGGTTGCCGCATGGAGATAGTCGAGGCCGACTTCGCCTACGAAGGCAACTCGGTGAAGATTGGCGCAAAGGAAGGCTAGTCCCGCCTCAACAGCCGCATCGCTCTGCTGCACTAGCGCCGCGGGATGCAGGCCAATGCCCGGCACCACAGTCTCAGGAAAGCGGTCTGCCAAGTGGAGAGTTGCCCGCATGGATGCCTCGTCCTCGCTGCACGCAAGCATGCGCATGACGCCCACGTCGGTTGCGGCAGCCATCGCGGCATCCAGGTCAGGGAGTTGATCGAGATGGCAATGGGCGTCTGCCAGGACGATGCGGTTCGGTGGGGAGGTCACGGGTGTGGCGGGGTCATTCCCCATGGCGCCGGCCTCGAATGTGCCGGGGCAGGCGCCACGGGAGGAGAAGAACGCCAGTGCTATCCGGCAAGACGTTGCCGGCGCGCGGCCGCCAATCGTTCGCCGAGCCGGTTGTCGAGCGCCGTCTTGCGCCGCTGTGCGGAAAGCTGGCGAGCAACCAGTGGTTGCCGCTTTGAGAATCCCCACTTGGCACGATACTCAAGAGGGGTAAGCCCGTGGGTTGTAAGGTGACGCGAGGTAAGCTGCTTGAACTTCATCCCGCATTCCAGGCAAAAGACCAGGTTTCGAGTCACAGATTTCTGAGGATTGGCGCGAAGATAGCCAAGGCCCGTCGCCTCTCCCTCAGTCTCAGTCTTCGCACACTGCTCTCTTTCTTGTACTTCTACCAAAGCAGCATACACCTGATGAATTGAAGCAGCCAGCTCATCGGGAGAGACGCGCCCCGACCCAGCTTGTGCCGCAACGATCTCTGAGGTCATTTGTACGAGAGTCTTTTCCATTGGAGAACCTCCTGTTAGCCTTTGTGCGAAGACACGAAATCGGTACTGAACAGACAAGGTTACACTATGCACACCCAGCAAGGTGTGCTGCATCGTATAAATGTAAACAGGGAACTCTAATGCAACAATATTGTAGCATACTACAAGCATGTCAAGTTCTGTTCTGACTACTCGGGTCTCGGCGACAAGAAGGAGCACAACGGCGCGCAAATTGGCAGCACAATTCGGCATGCAAGAGAGGAGGATCTTCAGGACTGTCGGAATCTGAATCCTTGAGGCAGACGCAACTCGCACACATCAAGTGGCGGCGGGCGAGAATGAGACGAGGTGGTGCCATGGTAGGCGTGGAATCGAGACTCCCGTCATGGGCCGACAGCCGAAAGCCCGAGGCTTCGGGCGAGACTCTGACTGTGAACCGGGGATTTCGGCAACGCGAGGGTCCTTGACGCCCAGGGCCGTGGGCCTATACTCCCTTGTACCGAGGCCTGACGCGTCATGCCTGGAACGCCCGGGCAAGGGAGGAAACGATTATGCGATGCAAGCGCTTGACGATTCTTTCGGTCGGCGGCGCGTTACTGACGGTGTTCGTTACGGCGTGCACTACCACTCCAGAGAACGATGAGAGGGACCTGGGAATACCGGGCGCCGTGGTGAGGACAGACCAGGACGTGACAATCCGGCACCCGGATGGCTGGACGATCCACGCCCCCGTGGGGTCCGTGCCGTCTGACGAGGCTGGGGAGAGCGGTGAAATGCTCTTCACTATCGAGCTGGGCAACTTGGCGACCTTGGCCATGCCTGCCACCCCGCCTCCAGGGTGGACCATCGTGGGTGACCCGGCGGACTTGGGCCCCTCGTGGTTCACCCTGGCCATTCCTGTGACCGCCTCCCTACCCATTTCGCCTTCGCTGGATCTCGGCGCCGTTCATGCCTGCGTGTTTGCCTATGACGGCGCTACGGCCAGCTGGGTGGCGCGAGGCGGCGAGGTGCAACAGGGTCTGGTATCCGTCGATGCAGTACGGCTTGGGCCCCATCTCATTATGACCCGGCCGCTCTCGGCCCAAGGGTGGGGAGCCTTGGCCTTCGATGCCATTGCCGGCTACCAGTTCGTCGTGTCCATCGTGGATGTTCGCCTCGGCTACTTCCCCGAGGATGCGGCCTTCGATCCGGCGTGGTGTCATGCGCGCGTCCGTTCATTGGAGGAACATGGCACACCTGCCGGCGCCCGGTCATACCTACCGGTTCCTCAGGGCATCTATCACCTGGCCCTCGGAGTTTACCGCACTATGGATGGCGCCTACATGGGCTACGGAGAAACCACGGTCACGGTGGGGCAGCCTCACTGCGACTGGACAAATCCTGACCACGCGATCTATGCCAACGCGGTTTCCGTGGGGGATCTCACCCGGTGGACCGATCCATCCCGCCTGCGCCCCGGCGCACAGCCCGGAGTCCCCTCGCCGACTCCCCCGGTGGGCATCGGTGCCATCAATGTTCGCCTCGAGTGGACAGCCGAGGCCGATCTGGATCTCTGGGTGATGGATCCATGCGGTAACCGCCTCTACGATGGGGCTCCCGAGGCAGTCTGTGGCGATGCTGTCGGGCGGCTGGACATGGAGAATCAGTGCGCACGGTTCGTCGTCGGCAAGCCCGAGAACGCCTTCTGGGCTGCGCCCGCCCGGGGGCTCTACACGGTGTACCTGGACTACTATGCCGACTGCGGCGGCGCGGGGCGTATTCCCTACACCCTTCGTTGGATGACCCGCGGTGTGGTCCACGTTCTCCGCGGAACGGTGATGCCGCCGGAGTGGGAGGGCGTGGTCGGGGACGAGGTGAAGCTGGTGGAGTTCCGCTACTGAGATTGGCCATTCTCGATGCAACGATTCCACATTGTGCAGCGCGGTCCCATGGGGCGTGCCCATGATCGCCGACATCACTGCCAAGAGCATGTTGTCATCGGTTCGCCAGCCGGATCCGTGGTTTGGCCTGCGCTACTCTATGAATCTCTACCGTGGCTGCCAGCACCAGTGCATCTATTGTGACTCCCGGAGCGCATGCTACGGCATCGAGAACTTTAGCGACATCGTAGTCAAGACCAACGCCATCGAGCTGCTCCGTCGGGAATTGCCTCGCAAGCGCGTGAAGGGCACCATCGGCACCGGCTCCATGCACGACCCCTACATGCCTCTGGAAGCCGAGCGCCGGCTCACCCGCGGCGCGTTGGAGGTCATCGCCCAGCACCGGTTTTCAGTTCACGTCATCACCAAGAGTGACTTGGTTCTGCGGGACACTGATGTGCTCGGCTCCATCGGGTCAGTCTACGCTGCCGTCAGTTTCAGCATCACGACAGCCGACGACTCGCTGGCTGCCAAAATCGAGCCCAACGCGCCGCCTCCGTCGCGCCGCCTCCGCGCCATGCAGACACTCGCGGGCCTGGGAGTGCTGACCGGCGTGGTTATGATGCCCCTACTGCCCTTCCTGGAGGACACCGAGGCCAATGTCCGGGCTATTGTAACCCGGGCGCATGAGGCCGGCGCGGCCTACATCGTTCCAGCCTTCGGCATGACGCTGCGGGACCGGCAACGGGACTACTACTACGCGCAGCTCGACCGCCTGTTCCCAGGGCTGAGAAAGCGCTATGAACGGCGATTCGGCGAGCGCTACTCTTGTGGCGCCGCCAATGCCCGGCGTCTAAAGGAGTGCCTCAGCAACCGCTGCGCCGACGTGGGCCTGGTCACGCGCATGCCGGTCTACTCCCCGCACACAGCAGAGCAG
>JAFGKV010000155.1 GCA_016928395.1 Candidatus Fermentibacterota bacterium
GAGGGCAGGGGCTTCGGTATCGGTATCGCTATCGCCATCGAGAGGCGTACATCGAGTACGAGTGCGTGGATGTACTCTCAAACGAGTTTTGAGTTCTGAGTTCATGGCTGATTGGCTGCTGTCGACTGGAGACTGGTTCCGGTATCGCCATCGAATCGACGAGCCGGGTATTCGAGTACATGTACGCGTAGGGGAGCCTCACTTGTCCGCTCAAACAAGGGTTGGGGCCGGGCCTCCTTCACTTCTTCACCTCACAGAGTCCGCTATTCCGGAGGCCCTGAGCGAAGTCGAGAGGCGTGACATCCCCGTTTCTGATTTCGGAATTCGTGCGTCGAATCTCCAGCCCCTCCTACTCCCTCTCGGGCCACGGCCTTCCTAAAGGGTTCGCCAAGAGACGCTCTTTGCAGGCCGGACAGACCAGGTAACTTCGACGACAGTGAACGTCGGCGACCACAATCTCCTCGGGCAGAGCTCCACGGCAATGGGCTACGTCTGCCATCGCCTGGGCAATACCATCCCAGGGGCCGGCGACGAGTTCGTCATTCACCCGGGCAACCACCCACATCCACACCAGGTAGGCGACGTCATCAGGCCCAATCGCCCGATCGCAGCGGTCACACCTGCTCATTCTTTCCTCCTCCAGCGCTCGGCCGCAATGCAGCCGACAATGAATCCGCCCAAGTGCGCGAAGATGGCCACCGCTGTCTCACCGGCCATCAGCGCGGCGACTGCGTGAAACACGACCCATACGCCGATGAACGCACCCGCAGGAACATCGACTGTTGATAGGAAGATGATCAGGACAAGCAATGATCTGATCCGGCCCTTGGGAAACAGGCAGAGGTAGGCACCCAAGACGCCGGCTACGGCGCCGGATGCTCCGATTGCGGGAATCAGGGAGTCCGGGTTGGTGTACGCGTGAGCCACCATGCCGACGACGCCCGAAGCGATGTAGAGGCTCAAGAAACGCCCTCGGCCCAGGCGGTACTCGACGCCGGGGCCAAAGACCCAGAGGTAGAGCATGTTGCCGGCCAGGTGAATGAGGCCCCCATGGAGGAAGATTGCCGCAATGAGAGTCAGGCCGGGGTGAAGACGCGATGCTACCTCCAGCGACCGGCCACGGGCGATCTCCCAGGGGATGACGCCTCCTTGCCAGACGCTGCGGTGCATGCCCATTGCCAATTGGACCACGAATGCCCCGGCATTCATGCCGACTATCATGGCGAGGACCGGCGAACGCGTTCGAGGCTTGTGCACATCACGTATGGGGAGAAGCACAACCATCCCTCTGCTTGACGCGTGTGGCCGACATGACTATCCTCGATTCCCAGTCAGCCCAAGGAGCCCCTGTGAACGCAACAAACGCACTCACGAGCGAAGAGCAACTCGTCCTGGCGGCAGTCGGCGCCGGTATATCAGCCGAACACCAGGAAACGGTCAACCACACGCTGGAACAGGGTGTGGTATGGCGCGGCGTGCAATTCCTCGCGGAACGAAACAATGCCGGTTCGTTTCTGCACCGGGCATTGCGCAATGTACCCGGCGAACTCGTCCCTGAGCAAGTCCAGACGAAGTTCCGCCAGATCTACTTGGCGACGTTTCAGAGAAACCAGGAGTTTGCCCACGTAATCTCCCATCTCAGTGAGACTTTCGGCCGGGCGGATACCAGGGCGGTCTTTCTTCGAGGGCTGGTACTGGCGGAACGCGTCTACGGCAACCCCTCGCTCCGCCGATTCGCCGATATCGATGTACTCGTACAGAGAGACGATGTTCCCCGGGCACTCCTGGCCCTGGAGGGCGCGGGGGGCGTTCCTCGCAGGGGTACGCTGAGCAACGGCTATTACTACCGGAACCACTTCCATCTGGAACGCGTCATGGGCAATGGGCAAGGATCCACGGTGGAGCTTCACTGGAACCTGGATCACCGCTACACCCTCTTCACCATCGACGTGGCGGGTCTGATCGATCGCTCACTTTCAGCCCAAGTCGGCTCCGCGTGCGTGCAGGTACTTTCGCCTGTTGACGACATCCTAGGCCTGTGTCTTCATGCGGTGAAGCATTGCCCCGCAATCCGGCACTTCCCGTCCTCTCCGCTTCTGCCGCGGCGTATCCTCCTGGACGGATGGCTGACCCAGCTTGTCGATGTCGCCATGGCCTTGCGATGGTACACGACGCTGGATTGGGACCTCGTGGTGGCATCAGCCAGGTCATGGGGCGCGGAAGCTTCGGCGTCTGGGGCATTCACCGCGGTGCAGTCCATTCTGGGCATATCGCCACCAGAACCGGTGCTGCAGCAACTTCGAATGGCCGCCAAGCCGGCTCGCTTCGGCCGAAGCTTGGTGAGAGCCTTTGTCGATCCGGCCACGACGCTCCAACCTCTGGATCAGCGGAGGCCGCTTACCAGGCTCATCCTGACCAGATGGCGGTTTCAGGAAGATGCGGTATTCCACCCGGTTCGATTGCTGGATCTTCTGAACTACTTTGCCCCCAGCCGTCAGGACTTGGCTCGATGGTTCGGCAAACCGCGCCTCCGCCCCTTCTGGTGGTGGTGGGCACGACATGCGGCCGTCAGTAGCCTGCGCTTGCTCGCGGGGCTCGTGGATCTTGTGGCAAGCCGTCTCGCCGTCACGGTCAGGAACCGCTAACGCAAATCTGCCTGCCACGCCGGATGGTTCGAAGGATTCGGGGTCAGGCTTCAAGCTTCGGCCGGCCTCCGACGGCATGCGTCCTACGGGCTCTCGATGGGGCCAGAGTACGCCGCGGGGCGACGCGTAGGAGCGACGGCCTCCGCGACTGGTTCATGTCCCTTTCGTGACAGGAGGTCGGGAGGGACTCGGCCGGACTATGAACGCTGGTACGATGGTAAGGTCTCGAGTCAAGGCAGCCCGCTCGAGCAACTATTCTAAATATAGAATAGTCTAGATCGCACGCCCCTGAGCCACGCGTGAGCGTGCTTCGATGGGGCCGGAGCCCCTATGTGATTAACTCTCTTGTCCAGTAGCTAGCCATGCAATCAACGCAGAGAGACCGCCGCTGCCGGGGGGCTGTCTGGCCTCGCCACGATTACGGATCGATGCGCAAAGCGCGATCGCCAGCCCAGCGCCAGCGTCGTCACGAAGCGCTGCTCCCCTCCCACGCAGGGCTTCGTGTGTGGAGCGTCAAATAGAATCCCTCGACCTTACGGCGGAGGAGCTTCCCCGCAGATCGAAGTTGCCACGAGCTGGGGAACTCGATCTCATCCTTGCGGAGGTGCAACGCGCCGGAGCGACCCTTGCCTTTCTTGTTGTACCCCATGGCCATCGCATATCGAACGTCATCCAGCCGGAACAGGGCAAGGCTGTTGACCGTCATATCGTCCACCGACCCGCCCAGCAGTCGATCGATGAACGCATCAATGTCGATGCCGATCCTCCCCTCATGCACAGCCCAGACATAGCAGTCATCCAGGGCAAAAGACCCCCGACC
Source organism: Candidatus Fermentibacterota bacterium (assembly GCA_016928395.1). Taxonomy (GTDB): domain Bacteria; phylum JAFGKV01; class JAFGKV01; order JAFGKV01; family JAFGKV01; genus JAFGKV01. Next base: position 3,466 of record JAFGKV010000155.1, read on the forward strand.
CCGCTCGGTAATCACCACCCGGCCCACATGCCACTCCACAAGCTCGATCCTCCGGTGTATCAGGACAGAGCCCGGATGATAGCCCAGAAGTGAATACGGGGCCGGCACCTTGCCGTCGCGGGTCAACCAGAATGAGACAATCCGCGTGTCCGGCGACGGCCCCTGCCCTCTTCCCATCCTCTCCAACAGCTTCAGAGGGATCAGCGTCGACCGCCTTGATTGTGCCGTCACGCGCCGTATGTCGTCTCCCTCCAAAGTATCGAGGATGTCGTCGCGCAGAAGACCGACCAAGAACGACAGCACGGGATCACGCACGTCGGCCGCGGGCTCGACACGCAGGGCCGGGGCTTCCTCGGTGTCGCAGGCCGTTGACTCCTGCGCGGCGGGCTCGAGAGGAATTTCGTTCGTCGCCCATGCTCCCGAATGCGGCAGGCCACCGCCAAGAAGGCTTGTCAGCGCCAGTCCGAGAAGGCAACCCCCACGACAGCATCCGCCCTGCCACGAGAGGCGTCGCCGCACGCCTTGTTCGGATGCGTTCCGGGTTCTCACGACGGGATGCTCCTCGTCGGCGGTCGCGCCACAACCTCACGTTCCCTTGCCATGATCACACGCCTCAATCCTGCCGTTGTGCGCCTGAGGCTCATTAGGATTCCTGTTGCCCGGCACGTTGAAAGACACAGCGAGAATGCTGGGCACCAAGGCACACGACGGGCCCGAATTTGTCAACACGCCGGCGCAGCGACCGCCATGGTGACCGCGCGCGGAGAGCGCGCTCGAGCGCTGGCGCGGCCCTCTGTTCCGGGGCGACCGGTGTTCCACGTTTGACGATTGACGCGCTATGTTCGACCTTCTGCCCCAAACAGCAGGCTTTGCCTGCGCGGTTGCCCCAACACACCCAGGCGATGCGTGCGCGCCTCGCCAACACGGGAGGAACGTATGGATTTCTACGAAGTAGTACGGCGTCGACGAAGTGTCAGGTCATTCCTGCCGCGGGACGTATCAGACGAGAAAGTGCGCCGGATCATCGCAACCGGGCTCGCGGCCCAGTCGGCGAAGAACCGACAGCCCTGGCGTTTTATCGTGGTACGGGATGCTGCTGCCAAGAAGGCCCTAGCCAAGGCGGCCAAGAACCAGCACTTCATCGCCGAGGCGCCCGTGGTGCTTGCCGCCTGCGCAGTAGATACCGACTATGTGATGACCTGCGGGCAGCCCGCCTACACGGTCGATGTGAGCATTGCTGTTGACCATATCACCCTGGCTGCCGTAGTGGAAGGCTTGAGTTCTTGCTGGATCGGGGCCTTCCATGAGGATAAGGCCAAGGAGGTGCTGGGTGTTCCAGACACTGCGCGTATTGTGGCATTGTTGCCCATGGGCTATGCCGCATCCAGCCCTGAGCCGACGTCCCGGGGGTCGTTCGAAGACCGGGTGGCAAAGGACACGTGGCCCGAAGCCTGGAATGCGTGACGCTGACACGGCAGCGCCCGGCGGCGTAGCCCGCGTGTGCCGCCGGGCGATCTGACCACCTTGTGAGACCATGACCACCACCACCGTCAGCGGGACCCAGGGGAATCTCCCACCTGCGGGGGTCACCCGGATCGGCCTGAGGGCCTATCTGTTCGCGGCCGGGCTCGGCGTCTTCACTTTGGGCACCCAGGTTATCGTGGCGCGGGAGCTCCTTGCCACCTTCTCGGGTACGGAGCTCGTGCTGGCGTTCTTCTACGCGATTTGGCTGGCCAGCTTTGGCGCTGGCTCGTGGCTGACGCGGCGGCGCGGAGGCTCTGGCACGCTTCTGTTCGCATCGCTAGCCCTGATGGCGCTCCCCCAGTGGTCCATCGCCGCGCTCCGGCACGCTCCCGGATTGCTGGGCCTCAGCGCCGGCGAAACCCCGCCCCTGTGGGCCGCGTTGGCCAGCCCCCTGATCATAGCGCCCTGGGGAATCATCGCCGGCATGGTGTTCCCTCTGGGGGCACGGTTTGTCGGCGAACCGCAACGATTAGGCCGTTTCTATGCCGCGGAGGCGCTCGGCGGCCTCGCATCAGGCGCGTTCATCTCATTGTGGCTCCTCGAACGGGCAGGCTCGTTCCAGGCCTTGGCGCCCCTCACCGCCTGTTTCGCGCTGGCGGTATGGGCTGTGGCTCGAGCCGCGTCCCACGGTGGCATCGGCTTCCGGCTGGCCTTCATTGGGATCCTCCTGCACAGCATCGTATGGAGCTGGCAGGGCAACATCCTGGATGCGGTACGCTGGCACGCGACCGTGGGTGGAGGTTCTCTCGTGTGGAGCGGCGACTCTCGCTACGGCCACCTGACGGTCGGGCAATTCGACGAACGCTTCTCGTTCTATGTTGACGGCACCCTTGCCTTCTCCTGCCCCGCCGATCCCCTTGAACTCCTGGAAGCAAGAACCTTTCTCCAGTTGCCGGGCGCAATCCGGGCCGTCGGTGTGGCCAACCATCCCAACCCGCCACTACACGCCGTGCTTCCTCCTACCGCGACCCTCTACGCTGTGCAGGAGGATGCACTCGTGGGTGCGGCGGCGGCCAGGCTGTGCGACGCCGCGCTCGGCGTCGCTGCCGATCCTCGCGAATGGCTCCGGTCGGTGGAGAACACGCTTGATCTCCTGGTGGTCTATGCGCCCGAGCCCTTGACGGCCGTGGCGAATCGGTACTCCACGGTAGACTTCTTCCGTGTCGCCGCGAAGGCCCTGGCGCCCGGGGGTGTCCTGGCGCTGTCTGCGCATCTTCCCGGGGCGCTGCTCTCGGGCACCCAGGCGACGGTCGCCTCCGGTACTTACCAGGACCTGCGCTCAGCCTTTGCCTCCGTCCTGGCAAGCCCCGGCCCCGGCGGGTGGTTCTTTGCAGGAGTTGACTCGTCGTTTTCTCTCGCCGAAGTGCGGGGCAGAGCAGCCCTTCGTGACGATGGCGGCCTGTCCGTCGCCCATGTAGACCTCCTCTTTCCCCCGGCCGAGACCGCGGCCTTGAACGAAGCGTTGTCTTCGTTGCCTGCCCTGCCCTCCAATACCGACCGGCATCCACGAGCCTACCTGCGACAACTCCAGGTGTGGCTGGAACGATCGGGGATTCCTGCGGCTTCTATCCGGAGGCCCGCCGGCGCGACACCGGCGGTGTGGGTGGTCATCATCGCCGGTGCGCTGCTGTGGTCGTGGAGGTCACGAAGGAGTGCGGAATCAGGCGCCACCGGAACCATAGTCACCACAGGGTTTGTGGCATTCGCGGGCAGCATGCTGGTGCTCTTGGGGTTCCAGCACGCCGTGGGCACGCTCTACGGAAGAATCGCCTTGCTCAACGGGTTGTACATGGCGGGCCTGGCCGTTGGCGCATGGTCGGGGGCACGGTATGCCATTCGGCTGTGGGTCGGCGATCTCTTTCTGATCGGCGTCTTCTCTGCCTGCGCGGCCGTGCTCCCGTCGATGCATCACGCCTTGGCGTACTATGCAGCCTCGATTTCGATTGCCGTCGCGGCCGGATGGCAGTTCGCGGCAGCCGCGGGGGTTGTGGAGCGCCAGGGTCGAGCGCAGCGGGCAGCAGGGCTGCTGGAAGCGGCAGACCACGCCGGCGCTACCATAGGCAGCATTGCCGGGGGCCTCATCATTCTTCCTCTCTGCGGCTTCGGGGGCGGCTTCCTCTTGCTGGCGAGTGTCAAGCTGATCTCGGCGGTATCGAGTCTCAGCGCCCGTTCAACCCGCTGACCTGTCAGGCGGGCACCTCCCGGCGGAGAACCTATCCCCCCGCGGTCGCCCCTGAGTATTCGAGAGAGCGCGGGCAGGTCGTACCCATACTCGGATGGCCGGCGTGGCGATTACGACAACGACAACGATAGCGATCCAGAGGCGCCGGCGGGCGACCAGGGGCGAGCATGGACAGAGTAGGAGGGCCTTCAGGCCCGACAGGGGTCGCGCACCGCGGCTGAAGCCGGTTGCCACAGAGAAGCCGTGGCATCGCGCCCGCCCGGCTGCGCGGCAAACTCCCGCCCTCGAAGAATCTGAGTGCGCCCTCGCCGTCAGAGACCCGACTGAACCCTGGTGCCCTTTAGTCCCCCTCCCCCCAAGGCCCTGTCAGACCTTACGCGGATCGTGTGGTGCATTCCGTTCCGGTGGGTCGAAAGAGAAGACTCCAGATGCCTTGCGGTTCATGAAGACCGCCAGAGTGGTGAGGCTGATGAGCGTGGCCAGGGCCGCACCATACGCCCCGAACTGCCGGATCAGGATGATATCAAGGACGAGGTTGAGCCCCGCGATGGCGATCCTGGCGCCGAAGACAAAGGAGGGCACACCCGCGGCGTTGATCAGGTTCTGCGCCAGCGCAGTCCAGGGAACCGTGAGCCCCGTGAGCGACAAAACCGCCAGGAGCGGGCCGGCGGAGGGGTACTTGCCACCGTAGAAAAACCTGACCATGGGGATCGCCACCAGGGCCAGCCCCACGGCCAACGCCCCGCATGCGGCGGTGGAACCGACAAGCAGCCTTCGGTATACACGCCGGAGTTCCTCCCTCCGCCGCTGCGACCAGAGCCGGCAAAACAGTGGGAACAACACCAAAGCCGCCGTGTGGTGGTAGATGTCGAACAACCGCACGAACACCTTGCCGACGCCGTACGCCGCCACTTCGGCAGGCGATCGGAAGGCGGAGAGGATGACCACATCCACCCGCGTGAACACGACCGCGCTGACACTGGTACCCAACGTATACTTCCCATACTCGTACATGCGCCGGAGCTCACCTCGCGACACCCTCGGCCCAAAGAACCCCCGTGGTGTCAGGACAGCCGATGCCACGGATGACGAAACCGCGGCCCACACAGTCGCCTGCAGAAGCTGTCCTGCATGCACCGCACCGGTAGTGAGCGCATGGGCCGCGATGACGCCGATCAAAGTCACATGGTACACGGCATTGATGAGGAATACCTGGCGCGTATGGTGCAAGGCCTGAAAGATCGCCATTCGAAGCTCGGCCACTGCCCCCAGAAGCACCGCGGCGGCTACGAGCCAGATCAGATCGGGCAGCGGAGGGCACCCCAGAATCGCGGCTGCCTGATGCCGGAACCCGATGAGCAGGCCCAACGCAGCCACTTGGAACAGAACCGTCAAGACCGTGCTGCTGCCCACCACGGCGCCCCGCCGCTCCTCTTCGAAGAAGTGCCGCACCAGAGGCGTGTACCCGAAGTTCCTGGCCAACTGGACGATCATCAGGTAGATGGCCTGCAGCACGAGATAGGCCCCGAGTTCTCCCTCGGGAGTTGCGCGGAACACCACCAGAATGGCGAAAATGCCGTAGGCGGGAATAAGCAAGCTATTTCCCAGGCCCCAGGCGCCGATCTTCATGGTGTCCTGCCGGGCGTTCACCACCGACACTGCTTGTCTCCACCACGAACGGATCGATTTCACGCCAACCTGCCGGTTCATGTTCTCGGGATGCGCTCCAGCCCTCTCGGGCAAGAGACCTTTGGCGAAGGAAGGTAGCCACCGCTTCGCGGCCCGGCAACGACCCGCATCGGTTGACGCGCCCGGTTTCGCGCCTTGGTTGACTCCCCCCTGTATGCACAGAGAAAGGCCGTCGTGATGGAAGAGCTAAAATCGGCGATGCACACATGGATCGAGATTGACGCGGAGTCACTCCGCCACAACCTCGCCTCGTTTCGAGCACGGCTACCCATGCCAACCCGGCTCTGCCTCGTGGTCAAGGCCAATGCATACGGGCACGGCGTAGAGCCCATCGTCAGCTGCGCCCTGAAGTCGGGATTGGTGGATTGGTTTGCAGTGCATTCTCTGCCCGAGGCACGTCAAGTGGTGGCGCTGACCGAACTCCCTGTGCTCGTTCTCGGCTATGTACCGATCGCGGCGATAGACCAGGCGATCCACCCCCAGCTTCGCCTGACGGTATGGAATGCCGCCACGGTTCGCGCCTTGGCTGCCAAGGCTGAGGCGTGCGGCACAGTGGTCCCTGTGCACATCAAAGTCGAAACCGGCACCAATCGCCACGGCGTACTCCCTGGTGACGTGGTTGACTTCGCCCGGCTGATCACGTCGTTGCCCGGCATCACCCTGGAAGGGCTATCTACCCACTACGCCAACATTGAGGATACGACCGACTACTCGTTCGCCGCCCGGCAGACAGAGGTCATGGAGGAGGTCCGGCGCCAAGTTTCGCCCTTGGGTGGCGACCTGATCGTGCACACGGCCTGTTCCGCAGCGGCCCTGCTCTTCCCGGCCACCCATCACGATCTCATTCGACTGGGCATCGCGGGCTATGGGCTCTGGCCGTCCAGGGAGACGCTGGTGAGTGCATCCTCACTTCCCGAATTCACGCCCCTGTGGCCGGTGCTGTCGTGGCGGGCGCGCCTCAGCCAGGTGAAGATTGTTGCGGCCGGGCAGTTCATCGGGTACGGCCTTACGTATCGCACGACGCGTACGACGGTGCTGGGGGTAGTGCCGGTGGGCTATGCCGAAGGCTACCCGCGAAACCTCTCGAACACCGGCCACGCCGTGGTCAGGGGAACTCGCGCACCGATTCGCGGCAGAGTCTGCATGAACATCATCATGGTGGATCTGACCGACATCCCCGGTGCGACCTTGGAGGATGTCGTCACGTTGATCGGTCGTGATGGCGACGAGGAAATCGGCGCGGCCACCCTCGCGGCCCAGAGCGGCACGATCCCCTATGAGATTGTCGCCCGGCTGAGCAGTTCCATTCCTCGATGTGTGACGGGAGCGTGAACCATGGGTACTCTGGATGCCGTGCTGATCGTCATCGCGGCGGTAGCGGCTGTCATCGGCGCCGTCAAGGGTCTGGTCAGGCAAGTCGGAATCGTCGTGGCCGTCGTGGCAGGCATCGGCCTTTCCCTCCGGTATGGGACGGCGGTGACGGGATGGCTCGGCCGCTGGATCGGCTCTGCTCAGGTGCGCGGCGTGCTGGGCCCGGCGCTGGTGTTCCTGGCGGTCTATCTGGTCGTCATCCTCTGCGCCTCGCTCCTGCACCGCCTCCTGTGCGCCGCCTCTCTCGGCTGGATGAACCGGCTTGCCGGCGCAGCCCTGGGCGTGATGACCTCGGTTCTGCTTATCGGCGCCATCTTGCTGGTGCTCACCGCCCATGTCCCCTCCTTCCGGCCCGCTGTGGCCCGGTCACCAGTGGCAATCGAGATAATGCGGGGGGCACAGGGCATGGTCTCCCTCGTCCCCCACGAAGTCCGCGAGGCATTCAGCCATGGGTGGGATGAAGTGCAGAAGCTCATCGCCCGGTATCGGAAGCTCCCTCCTCCGCCCGTCGTCTAGCCGCCTCGCCACTAGTCTTCGGAGGCGTATTTCGCCCGGGTTTCCCACGCCTCGTCACTTTGTGATCCCCAAACCGTGAGGTCGCAGTTGTCTGCACGAGGTCTTCCCGATTAGTTACAGTGCAGGTCGTTCTTGATGCAGCCGCGTCCCTCGCCCCGAGCGTTGTAGTCGTTGTGGCGATGAGAGCCGGCGGCCAGGCTTCACAATGGTAAAGGAGGCATTCCGTGCGCGTGGTACGTGTGGCACTACTTCTCTGTGTGATGCTCGTGGTAATGGCGCCTCAATGCAGTGAGGATGAAACCCGGCAGGCACAGCCGGCCCCTTCCCCCACCCCGACCGAGCCTGTCACCCTGTATGGTGTTGTTCGCGGTTCACCGCCCAGGGGCATGCCTCCGTCTGAGACTCCAAGCCTCGGATCAACCGTACCGGATGCACTGGTGGCTCTGCACACGTTCTCGGCCCGCGAAGACGCTGCCGGAGAGGTCGTGGTCTCCACCCGGACCGATAGCGTTGGCGCATATCGGCTCCAGGCACCTCCAGGAACATACTATCTGGCCGTCAGCCACGCCATGATACCCTATACGTCGTTCACGCAGGGGTACATGGACAAGAGCTTCGCCCCGGAGGACAGCATTCAGACGTTCCGTATCTTGGAGGTTTCCGCAGATCAAGAAGAGAACATCATCGTCCCGCAACGGTGGCCTCAGTAGCGCGGTGTCGCGGGTGGTGATCCGGAAGCGAGGATGATGGGAGTTTCCCTCGTGCGCCCGCGCGTGCTCCTGAAATGACGCCGTTCAGTGTTCCTCTTGCTGCGTTTCTGGGGATCTCGACCGTAGCGGGAGTGCCGCCCGTCGAATGCGCCAGACTGCTGTGCGCCCTTCTCGCACTGATCGTACCTCATAGGGAACTAGTTCTGGCTTTGGTGGGATTGGCTTTGCTGCGGCGTGGGCGCAATGGAATGCTCGACGGCCCATCGCTGGGCTGGGGAATGCTCCTGGCGGCTCACGCTGTCAGTACGTGGGCATCTCCTCGTTCACCGGCGGTATTCGTGTTCCTGGGAATGGCCGCATTCCTCCTGGGAGGAGTGTGGCCATTCTGCGCGTCATGGCTTGCCTCTGACGAGGGATGGGGCAGACGGGTTGGCCGGGGAGTGTTGTCGATTCACTTCCTGGGGATCGTGCTCCCCTCAGTGAACCCAGTCGCGGTAGAGGCCTGGGCGCCATGGGCTTTGTTCATGCCGGCCCTCGGTCTGGTTTGGGGAGGCGCCCTGGCCTTGTCTCCCTCGGGCCAGCGTTCCTCCCTGAGCCTGCTGTGGTTCTATGAGCTGCAGCTTATGGCTCTGTTCATCCTGGGAACCCGGGGAGGCCGTCCCGAGACGGCCGTCCTCCTCCTGTGGGCAATCATCCTGCCCATGGCAGTGCTTGTGGCGACGCAGGCAGGAAGTGGCCGCTCGGCAACTGGCCATAGAACGGCCCAGTGCGCAGCCGGCTTTGCATTGGCCTCTCTGATGGCTGTTCCCGGTCTGGTAGGGTTTGCCGCTCGGTTCTCCGCCGTGGCAACCCTTCTCGGCAGCAGCCCTGCAGGGCTGGCCTGCTATGCGGCTGGACTGCTGGTTCTGCCTGCGCTTTTGCGCCCGCTCCGGGATGAGATGCGTTCTGCCTCGCTCACGCTGAGGACCGCCGCAACAACTGCGGCGGCGACGATAGGCGTCATCCTCTTGGGAGTCCTGCCAGGCCTCTCCTCCGGAACCTGGCGTGGAGCCGGACTGTGGCGGTTCCTGCTGAAGGGGTAGATTCCCGACAGCGACGCCGAAGCCGGGTGACAGAAGGCACGTAAAGGTAGGAAGGTTCAGGGTTCGGTCGGGCCTCTGAGGACGCGGGGCGCACTCAGGGTTTTCGGGGATGAGAGAAAGCCGCGCAGCGGGCGGGCACAGAGTCCCGCCCCTACAGAGCTCTGCGAGCAACCGTTGCCTCGTAGGGGCGACCGTCTCTGGTCGCCCGCCGGGGTGGGGTTCGGGGCCGGTATCGCTATCGTTGTCGTAATCGTAATCGACGAGCCGAGGCAGCCGAGCACGAGTACGAGCACGGCTTTGCATGTACTCTCAAACAAGGGTTCAGGGTTCAGTCAAGCCTCCGAGAGTGTACGCCAGGCTGAATTCTGGCTTCTGACTCCTGGATTCTGAATTCTGACTCCCCGAGTTGTCGCCTGCGTGCGTCTTCACGTCACAATTCCCATTCATTCCAGGGGAGTCAGGGGAACCTCTCTCACCTGTAGTTCGCGCGGGTGCTGAATCCTTATACCAGCGCGGCCCAGCAGGGCCTGCACACGCTCCGTCTTCACGCAGTACGTAACGCCGTAATCATGGCTCTTGAAATCCTCTGCGACGATGGATGAAGGGTCAACTTCGTCAAGGTGTGATCCGGGCAATATTGAATCGTCATATCCCCACACCTTAACCCTCTGGCCTCCCGTTCCCGTGACGATTCCCACCAGCTCAAATGCACCCGTGGCACGAACCGTGGCCAAGACGATTCCGCCGCTGTAGCCCGGCGGGGTCGCGGCGGCCACGAGAAAGTTCGCATCGTCATGGGGAGTCGCCACGCCCCAGGTCAACTGGAACAGACCCCTGGGCGAACCGAGAATGTATAGGCCGTCGCCGGGCCTGATGGCACTGCCCTGTCCAATGCCATAGGGAATTGGCGTAGGCAGGACACTGAGCAGCGAGGCATCGGCCCTGAGTATAGCCAGGTCGTCCTGTTCGGAGTACGCGACCATCCGGGCCGCGACCTGCCCGTGGCCGGGCCTGCCGATGAGGGTCTGCTGCGCCTTACGCAGCGCCGAACCGATCAGCAGCCGGCCAGTAGTCGTGAGCGTGGTGGAGATCTCGGTGCGCACCGTTGGTGGGAAGTCCACCACATGGAGACAGGTGAGAATAAGGCACTCACTCCCGTCTCTTCGGAGGATCACGCCCGCTCCCCGGATGTTCTCGCTTCGCCGCTCCAATGAGGTGCCTCCGGGGGAAGGGAGCAGCCGAAACCCAGTGGGGCTGGTGGAGTCAGCGGGGATACCCTCAGGGCCAACCTCGTGGCGGTAGTGCGTGACCTCGTATTGGGCATGGGTCATCACCGCCACCATGAAAGGCGGCGGCCACTCATCCCATCCGGGGGCGGCGGGCGCGGAAGAGTATCTCCCCGTACCCGCCGCCTTGGGATCGATCAGGAGAGTGGACACCGAGCAGGAGACCAGAAGCACAAGTGCCAGGCTTCCAAGACTCGCTGCCCGTCTACTCATGGGTCAGCCCTATGTCCCTTCCTCGTAGCTGTCGCGGTAGGCGATCTGATCCGGCGTGAGCTGGTCGAGGTGTGCGCCCATGGTTTCAAGCTTCACTCCTGCGATCTCCTGATCCTGCTCCTCGGACACGGTGTAGACCTCATGGGACAGGGTGGACCCGTGCTCCCGGAGATAGAGCATGGCCATGAATTGATTGGCGAAGCTCATGTCCATCACCTCACTGGGATGGCCTTCGGCCGCGGCCAAATTGACGAGACGACCCCGGGCGAGGAGGTAGATACGGCGGCCGTCGGGCAGAACAAACTCCTCGCAGTTGGGCCGGATTTCCATGACTGATGAGGCTTGGGCCTCCAGATCAGGAATCCGGAGTTCGCAATCGTAATGGCCTGTATTGCAGACGATGGCGCCATCCTTCATACTCTCGAAGTGGCGGCCCACAATGACATCCTTCATGCCCGTGGCAGTGATGAAGATGTCGCCCAAGGATGCTGCTTCGTCCATCGGCATAACCCTGTATCCGTCAAGCATCGCCTTGAGTGCCGCGGTCGGCTTGATCTCGGTCACGATGACATTGGCGCCCTGGCCCTGGGCCCGGCGCGCACAGCCGCTTCCACAGCGCCCATAGCCGGCGACCACTATGGTCTTGCCCGCGAAGAGAACGCTGGTGGCACGTAGAATGCCATCAAGAGAAGATTGGCCGGTCCCATACACATTGTCAAAGTCCCATTTCGTCTCCGCATCATTCACGGCGATCACCGGATACAGGAGCTTGCCGGCTTTCGCCAAAGCGCGGAGCCGATGCACCCCTGTGGTGGTCTCTTCGGTGCCCCCCAAGATGCCGCCGGCCAGTTCAGGGGCAGTACTGTGAACCCGGAAGATGAGATCGCAGCCGTCGTCCAGCGTCAGGGTCGGCTTCAGATCAAGGGTACGGTCAATGGCCCAGTAGAACTCGTCTTTGGACATACCGTGCCACGCAAACACGGGAATGCCGTCGGCAGCCAATGCCGCGGCGACATCGTCCTGGGTTGACAGCGGGTTGCATCCGCTCCAGGCCACCTCGGCTCCGGCGGCCACCAAAGTCTTGACCAGGACCGCAGTCTCCTTGGTCACGTGCAGCGATCCGGAGATCCGCATCCCGGCCAGCGGCTTCGTCCGGCTGTGAAGTTCCCGCAGGCGCATGAGCACAGGCATCCGTGACTCGGCCCACCTGATTTTCTTGTGGCCCACCTCGGCCAATGACATGTCGGCGACCTTGAAATCCATGATTTCTCCTTTCAATACTCCTCGCATCCCCACGGGATGCTCTGGTAGTACACACATGGGTGAAACACCCGAATGAATGCTCAGTGGCGCCGCTTCCCCTAGTCCCTCCTGGCCTGCACGGCGATGAGGCCAAGGCCCGCCGGCGGAGTCCGTGTCTCCGCGGAGAGCATGGTAAACCCGCTGGAGGCCACCCATTGGGCCATCTCAGATTCCGAGAATCCCATCCACAATCCGCCCAGCTCATCCCGGGCGTGTTCATTGTGATGCGCGAGAGGCTCGATCACCGTGAGAGTGCCCCCCGTCTCGCACACGCGGGCCGCTTCTTCCAAGGCCGCCTGGGGATCGGGCACACTATGGAGCACGAGCCCGATGAACACGGCGTCCACCTCGCGCTCTCTCAGGGGAAGGTGCTCCAATTCGCCCAACCGGAACTCGCAGCCTGGGATGCCGGCATCCCGGGCCCGCTGGCGTGCCTGGTCCAGGATCTCGGGCGAGTGATCAACACCGATGACACGCGACGCGATAGCGGAAAGAGTTGGCAGGAGCCATCCCGAGCCGCAGCCAAGGTCAGCCATCGTGCCCCCGGGGGGAACCAGCGCCGCGACCGTGGTGCGGTACGCATCCAGATCGATCCAGGCAGCCAGGTTCTCCGGCCAGGTCCGCGCCAGAGTGGCGAAGAAGCCGCGACGTTCGGCCTTGCGATCCGCCAGAAGCCGGGCCGCCCGCAGCCTGTCGGCGCGAACCGTCGGATCGTCCAGCCGGGCTATTGCCGCGTCTGCCAGCCGGACGGGCTCTCCCCTGGACTCCCGGGCGTAGTAGGCACGCACGCCTTCCCGGCGAACCCGTACTAGGCCACAGCGCAGGAGTATGGCCAGATGATGGGAGACCCGCGGTTGGCTCAACTCGAGGCAGGTCACCAGCTCCGAAACAGCGAGGCTCCCCTCGCCCAGCACGGCCAGAAGGCGAAGCCGGGTCGCGTCAGCCAGCGCGCTCAGGGCTGCTATGGTGGTAATGAGATTCATAACGACATAAAGATAGATAGATATCATGTCCTGTCAACACCGCATGCCCGACCGACTGCGCCGGGAGAGGTTGGCATCGCCCATCCCATCGGTATCGCTCTCGCGGTTGACGTGGAGGATCCTGGGGCGATACTGATACCGATACCGAACCCCACCCCCAGGGCCGTACTCTCAATCCTTGAGAAATCGGACCGAACCCCATGGCCTCGGTGGCCGCACTCAACCCTGAACCTCACGACCCCTTCGTACTGCCGGGCTCATTCCTCCGGAGGATGGTGACGCGGATCTCATCCCTCCAGACGGTGGCAAAGCCAAAGCGCGTGCACATGAAGGCGAAGGAATCGGCGTGGTAGAAGACGACGTGGGTCGGATCGCGTGGGTAATGCCAGGAACCAAATCGATCAACGCTCACCCACCTTTCGGTCATGATACCCAACAGCCCGCCGGGCTTGAGCAATGGGCGTATCCGACCGATCTCTCCGGCCGGATCGCAGAAGTGCTCAAAGCATTCGCTCGAAATGACGAAATCGTACGGCGGCCGCGGCGGACTGTCTGCAAAGAACGGATCGTAGTCGTCGCAAACGATCCCCTGCTGTCGCACCAACAATGACAGCACGGGCACGGGGCCCGAGCCGTAGTCGAGCCCCCGCATCGTTCGGTCGAGGTGCGGGAGCATCGGGTGGAGCAGGCGATTCAGATGCCGGACGTACCCCGGGTCTTCGATGCTGTTCTTGTGCGTTTCGTAGCGCGCCCGCTCTTCAGCCTGAGGCAGATGATGCGGTGGCTCCACGAAAATCACCGAGCAGTTGCCGCAGAGGTGGTAGCGGCGATCGTCCGGGCCGCGTACCGGTGTCGTCTGCCCGGAAATGCGGCATAACGGGCAGGAGGCCGGATCTGAAGTGAACTTCAAAAAATAAAGCTTCTCCGTGAACTCGGCGGCGTTTCTGTCGGTTTTCCCTCTGGCCCCACTAGAACAATAGGCCGCCGCCCGCGAAGAGGTGAAGAATGCCGAGAATGATGCAGGCAATGCCCAACGGTACCTGGTGGCGTTCGATCTGATCTATCTGGGCTTCGTGCGTACGAAGCATCTCCTGAGCCTTGGCGGCGGCCCCGGCTGCCTTCTCCTGGGCTGACGAGGGTTCCTCCCCGGGCACGACCCCCGCGGGCTTCTTCAGCAGAATCTCCTTGCCGAGGAAAAGACCGCCGACAATGATCGAGAGCTGGGGCAGGATATCGGCAAATGGGGAAAAGAAGAACATGAGGGCCCGCAGGAACGCGACAATGCCAAGGACCAAAGCGATGACGCCCAAGCTGTTCCGAAGCGGCAGAATCCGCGCATACACCGCGTCAAGCTGGGGAACCTTCGGCTTCAAGTACGAGACTGCCAGCAGCAGGCCGACCACGATGTTGGCGATCACCAGCGCCAGACGGAAGAGAACGCCGAACAGGCCGCCGCGTGAGCTCCTCCCTCCTCCCATCTTGGGCACATTGGATATGCGCATTCTCATGATGTCGCCGACCCAGACGGTGGTCCACGGGGGCGCCTTGTCGATGCCCGCCTCCTCTTTGGTCAGGATTGTCAAAGAGAAGACCCGCGCCACATTCTCCTTCTTCTCGGCCTGATTATGACAGGCGGCCCAGATGGGAAGGCCCCATTGGATGGTCTGGCCCAAAAGATTCTTCTTGGCGCTGACCCAATCGCCGCGCACCGCCACCGCGAAGGTATGATCGGGGTCCTTTCCGGTGCGGAACGATTCGTCGTTCTGCAGCCACTCCATGGCCGATTTGGCCAGCTTGTCGGGATTGCCGGGCCCGGCGAAGCTCTTGTAGTGCCCGGGCCAGCGCGCCTCATCGATGGCCTTCTGGATGCCCGCCATGGCTTTCTTCATGTCCTTATCGACGCGCCCTATCCACTCCTTGGCCTTGGCATTGTCGGGATCGAAGCGCAGGGCCAATGCCAGCTTGTCCTTCAACTCGACGAAGTTGGCCTCCGTGACTTGGGATGAGAAGCTCGAGATCCGTTGTTCTACCCCCTCGGCCTCGCGGACCAGTGCCTCCGCCTTGTCCAGCCGGGCCTGCCGGATATTGGCGATCCACTTCGCCAGTTCCTCGTAGATGGCGCCGGCGGTCTCCGTAGGGTGCTTGCCGCTGCGCCAGTCGAACGTCACGATAGACTTGAACACATCATCGATCTCAGAACGAGAACTGCCGTACCTCTTTGAGAATGCCTCCAGAGACTTCGTGATCCCGGGGATATCCTTCTTCGTAACGTCGTCGAGAACCGGCAGGATGCGTTCATACTCATCGCCGATGATGTTCGGCGCATAGCTCGGAACGATGTTCTCCACTTTCTCTTTGAGGCCTTCCCGCAGCGCATGCAGATCATTCCAATCCCGAATCGCTTCATCCTCAGTAGGCGCCGCAAAAACTGGGACGGGTTGAGCAAGGAGAAGGGCACACACGACAGTTGAGGCCACCCGAAACCAGAAACTCATGCGATTACTCCTTGACGAGAGAGCAGACCGAAAGACCTTGCACCGAAACAGACGTGACGCCTTGAAGAATAGACCAAGCATTCGCCCCTGTCAATCAAACCAGCTCTCGAACACCCGGAATCCAGCATCGTGATGAGTCCGGCCCGGCGTACCCCTATCGCTGGTGCACTACGACGTGTGGGAAGGGTATCTCTATACCCTGCGCGTCAAGGGCCTCCTTGATGCGTCGGGTGGTGTCGAACTTCACATCCCAGTAGTCGGCGGTCTTGCACCAAGGACGAACCACAAGGTTCACACTGGAGTCGGCCAGGTCAGCCACGGCGATCTGCGGCGCCGGATCACCGAGAATCCGTTCGTCGCTATTCACGACGTCGCGGATGGTGGTGATGGCCTTCTCGATTGACGCTCCGTAGGCAATGCCGATCAGCAGATCTACCCGCCGGGTATCCTCCGCCGTCACGTTCTTGATGGTGTCACCGAAGACCTTTCCGTTGGGCACGATGATACGGATATTGTCCGGAGTCACGATCATCGTCGTGAAGAGATGCATTTCCTTCACGACTCCCGCCACGCCGCCCGCCTCCACATAGTCACCGATCCGGAAAGGACGAAACAGCAGGAGCATGACTCCTGCCGCGAAGTTTGCCAGCGAACCCTGTAGCGCAAAGCCCACCGCAAAGCTTGCTGCACCGAGAACAGCGACCAACGATGCCGTTTCAACGCCGAATTTGCCCAAGGCTGCCAATGCCGCCACCGTGAGCACCAAGAAGTAGACAAGGCTCCCGACGAAACCGGCGACCGCGGGATCGGTCTTGGACTTGGCGAGACCACGCGTGGCACCTGCTCTGGCCCAGTTGGCGAAGATCCGGCCAACAAGGAGAATCAGGATCGCGCCGACGATGCGGATTCCGTATGATGTGGCGAACGAGATCAAGGTCTCTGTCACCCGTTCCATGGTGTCCCCTCCTTAGGTCATTCCAAGACCCGGATAGTGATGTCGCACTACGGCAAGCGGAGCGTGAGAGGCCACCCGCCTCTCAGTCGCCCGCCGGTGGTTGATTGATGTGGTACTCGTCATCCGGGATATCCAGAATCTCGAGGCGCCGACCCTCGAATCCCCTCTTCTCGGCGACCACGCGATAGTCGAACGAAACAGACGAGGCGCCCCCGTTCAACTCAACTACCTCGAACCATGTCGTGCCCTTTTCGACGTACACACCGTTGCAGGGACCGCTCAACTGCACGAACACCTTCATCGGATGGGCCTCATCGCTGCGTACGGTCTCGAGGAAGAGCGGGTCCAGCGGTACGTGTGCCCGACCGTTCTCAAGACGCCCGGCGCCGAAGTCTTCGACCCAGTTGCCGGCCGCGGTCATGACATCCAGCGCCGTCGTACCGTGCGACGTGCGGATCATGTTACGCATGAGACCGCTCCCACCGATACCGCCTATATAATAGACGCCATAGCCGCTGGGTGACGAACTGATGCCCATGACACCATAGTTGATGTGATCATCCTCACCGTAGACTTGGGCTCTGACGGCGGTGCCGTTGGGTGCCCAGGTGTAGGCGGAAAGCCCATTTCCACTGCCCGATGTCGCTGACGCGCTGGCAACCACACCAACACCACCCACGGCCGAAGAAGTGCCACGCACGCCGTTGATTCCCTCGCCATAGACGCCATACCCTGCCGTTGAAGTGGCCTTCCCGTAGACACCATAGGTAGTGCCGGACCCGGCCTCCGCGTGCCCGTAGACACCATATCCGGCAGATGAGCTGTTCACGGCTCGCACCGCATAGGTGGTCCCGATCGACGATGTCGCGTCGGCGTGAACCGCAAAGCCGGAGGTGCCCGAGATCCTTCCGTAGACGCCGTAGGAGCCCCAGGTTGTCGTGCTGATGCCCATGACGCCATAGCCGCCGGGATAATCGGTCACGCCGATGACCCCGTTGCGGCCACCAAAGAAGCCTCCCGGCGCATAGTATGTCCCGAGATCGCTCTCGTCGTAGCCCTCATGCACGCCGATGACGCCAAAGCCATCATCGGAGTCGGTGCGGCCGTACACACCAAAGCTCGTCCCGGTCGACGCGTCGGCGAAACCATAGACACCCGTGCCGCTGGGGGACTGAGTCTGGAAGTAGCCCGCGTAGTTCGGCCCGGTGGAGTTCAGGGCATAGCCGAACACTGCCTGGCCAGTTGATGATGCGCTATACGCATACACGCCGTAGTTGACGCCGGTGCTGGCGGTGCAATACCCGACGACTCCTCTTCCCGCTGTCGAACTGCTGACTCCGGTCACGCCAGTGGTAAGTCCTGTGGTGGCCGTTGCCCACCCGTACAGCCCCCTACCCTCCGTCGAACTCACTTGACCGTAGGCGCCGTAGGTGGTGCCGGTGGTGGCCGTATTGACCGTAGCAAGCACGGCCCCTGAGCCGGTCGTCACCGATCCGGAGATCTGTGTCCCCGGCACCAGCCCGCTGGCCATATAGGCATAACCCACAGAGGCGAGTCGCGAACGTGGCGACACTGTGGTGCCGGAGAAGGTTACCGAAAGCCAGTAGTCCGTGGTGAAATCCAGTGTGATGGCCGGCTGCGGGCTCTCGCCGAGCAAGACATTGAAGATGCCTCCGCTGACCGCCACGGTTTGGGCATTGCTGTCCCATCTCAGTGTTCCACCGCTCTCGGCATCGTAGACCCGGAAACGCATGGAGTAGCTCGCATCAGGCACCGGGTTGCCCGCCGTGTCGGTAACCTTGCCCTGATAGCTGATAACCTGGGGGATCTCCGCGTGGGAAGAAAAGACAAGGAAGAGCAAGGTGACAACTGCAGAAAACAGAAGAGTGAGTCGCATCGGATCCTCCGAGCCTGAGTGAGAGGGACATTCAATGCCGGAGCAAATGCCCCGGCCGTCAGATGCGAGAGCCTCCTTTGACCTCGCGCATGACTGCAACATGTCGCGGCGTGAGTCCCATCGCAACCCAAGGGCGATGGACTTGTCGCATCGAGTGCGCGGCCTCTTCCCTCTCGAGGCAGGAGCCAGCGTCCCTCCCCGTGCGCCACTCGACCCTCATGTGTCTCGGTCTATGCCGATCAACCCGCCCTGTGCCCTGTACGAAGGGGCTCCATGACAAAGACGCCGCCACACCTCGAAACCTGCGTGTACGTCACATGCAGTCCCGCGATCTCGCAGGCCTCGGCCGCCTCATCCGCTGCCCAGTAGTGCTCGTCTTCATCCCATAGGTCCTCCCACTCCCCGTGGGCGCGCTCCCTCTCCACTGTGGTCGAAAAGGCCACATCACCAATGACAATCATCCCCCCTGGCGATAGATGGCCCTCGGCCAGCCGGCAGAGCAGGTGCACCTGTGTTGCCAGGTCAAACTCGTGTAGAACATACGCCGACACAATCCGGTCGAAGCGACGCGCAAGCTCGTTGGGCCAAGGGCGTAGAAGGTCGGCCTGCACCAGGACGGCCCGCGGCAGTCTCTCCCTTGCCTTCGCAAGCATCTCACTGGAGAAGTCCATGCCCCAGAGGTCACACTCCAGAGCCGCGAACCGGGCCGCCAGATTCCCCGTGCCGACCCCCAGATCAAGAACCGTCATGCCAGTATGCGCGCCCGCGGCTCTGGCGATTTCGTCCAGCACCCTCTCGTATCCGTCGAAGGGAAACTCACCGGCCTTCTTTACTGACTGATCGTATCCCCTCGCCCACTCATCGAAGAGCCTGACTCGATGTGGTTGCTCCACGCTGCCTCACCTCCACGAGCAATCCGCGGAAACGACAGGATTCAGGGATGCTCCGCCCGCATGGCAGCCGGACTCGCCTCTTTGCCTTGAGAAAGGAACGCCCTCAACTGTGTGGGCCTGGTACGATGCCTCCCTACCGCAGGAGCACACACGGCTGCTCCGCGGTATAGTCTGCGGTAGCCATGCGGCACACGTAGATCCCCGGAGAGACCCGCTGCCCCTTCATGCCGGTGCCGTCCCACAGAACCGAATGCGCGCCCTCGGCCGCGCTGCCCCGCACCAATGTCCGGACATGCCTGCCTGTAAGATCGTGGACCGTTACCGTCACCTCCGTTTCGCCGGCCAGCGAGTAGCGAATCCACACGGCGCCAAGAGAGGGATTCGGGTAGGATCCGTGAAGACGCGTGACGGCGGGAGCGGGGTCATCCTCCGCATCCACCGGGGGCACCTCCACGGTGACTGTGTTGGACGGGCCGGATTCGCCACCTTGGTACACGGCGGTCACATGGTAGCCATACGCGCCGTCGGCAAGGCCGCGATCGTCGTACTCGGTCTCCACCACAGTCGAGGCGGTGATTCGCTGCTGATCGCGGTAGACATAATACCCCAGCAGCCCCCGGGACACACCCGCAGGCTCTCTCCATGCAAGGTGCACATCATGCCCGTACACCTCAGCATTCAGGCTCTCCGGGCAGGCAAGGCCGCCGGTGATCTCTATACTCAGCAGGTATGCGCCGATGAGCTCTCCACCTGCGGGAGGGTCGGCGCAGGCCACTCTCAGGAAGTAGTATCCCTGCTGCGGCGTGGTGTAGCTGATCTCGGGCTGCAAATCGCCGTGGCTGTTGTCATCCGATGCCACGAATGCCTCGGGATCAACGTCCGACCCGTCCTCAAGGTGCGGCCCGTACAGACGAAACTCCGCGTCTAGTTCGCACCCGGGAATGGTCTCCGTGAACATGCGGAGCTCGACTCCGCCCTCAGAGTAGAAGCGGAGCCAATCCCTGTCTCCCTCGCGGCAGATGGTCTGCGCCAGGTCCACGACCTCCAGCGCGAGCAGGATTGCCGCCGACGGTTCGTCGTTGCCGTCAGGACAGGTCAGATCACTGCCGATATCCAGGATGACTCCCTCGATGACCGTCAGGTTGTAAGGAAGACCCTGGGGAACGAGATACCACGCATCCGCATAGCCACCCCATCCGAAGTTCAAGTGATAGTACCCGTTGGTGTTATAGCCGTCGACCACGAGGTTGTGTCCCGCATTCCACTGAGGCGTCACCACGGCCAGGTGAGCGGGCAGCGCGTCGATCATGTTGAGGGCAAGATGCCGGTGGAGCAGGGGGGCTGCCGGGCCCGCCAGCTCGACCTCATCGTGGCCGAACCGCAGGTAGGCCTGATGCGCCTGGTCTACACTGAAGGTGCCGGAGCCCTGAGAGCTGTACACTTGACGGGCGGCAATGCCGCACCCGAAGACGACGGCGGCCTTGTCGGTGTTCGTCATCGCCGTGGCGCTTTCGTAATGGGCGGTGAGCGTATCCAGGTAGACGTTCAGCTCAGGAAATGAAGGGAAGCCATGGGGTTCATGATCATCATCGATCCAGTACTGGCCCGCATAGTTGTGGAAGTAGTCATCCGCATCGGAAAAGCGGGTGTCGTTCAATGATCCGTGATAGGTGAGTATCTGGGCCATGGCCACGGCGGGGCAGCCCGCAAGACTCCTCTGGCCCGTGGTCGGATCGACCGGGCAGAGGTTGTTGTACGGCGGATCCTGCGTCCACCTGGTGGCGACCCACCCGCCGGTGGAGGTGGTCCCCGGCGGAGGCCATTGATGAAACTCCCTGCCGAAGACTGAGGCCCCGGCCGCCCGAACACCCGCGTCCCACATCTGGCGGATCTCGGTGCGCGGGGAGTCCCGGAGCCCCTGGCCGTGCGCCAGTCGAAGCTGTAGATCACTTTCTAGCAGAGCCAACAGCGGATTTTCTCCCTCGACTGGGGCATGGAGGGGGCTGTGCAGGGAATACGCGATCACGGGCGGCAGGGCATCGTCTGCCGCGATGATGATGAAACCCAAAGGTCTGATCTCGAACCCGTAGGCCAGGGTGTTCCCGGCATCATCCCGCACCGTCTCCGTGGCTGTGGCTAAGACCCGGCCCCCGCCCGGGGCCAAATCGCCGAGCGCGGCCTCTGCCACCCGCGCGGCGGTGGCCTCATCCACGGGCGCAGCCCGGAGAAACCCTCCCGGCAGCATGGCCAGGGCCGCCACGGCGATCAGGCCGACCACAGGCCGAGCGTGCGAGAAGGCCGATAACGGCCCCACCCGCCGGCCGGAAGGGGCAAATGGGAATCCCGCGAACCCAAAGACCTTCGTCGTACTCACATCTGTCTCCTTCCCTGCTGCCGTGGCAACAACCCCGCGAGAACCGGGGGATCGGCCTTTCGTGCTCATGTCGCACAGGAAACTCACCGGCGCTGCGGCTCGCAACCTCCGGGTGCGCTGCGGTCTCTTGACGGCGCGGAGGATCCTCGACCAAGGAGGCCGGGCGGAGAGAACAAATGTCGTCGCCCCCTCGCCGATGCTCCCATACCTTTGGGACTATCGAACAAGGTGGAGTACGTTCACCGGCGCCTGCCAGGACGCCGCGCGCGCCCGGGACCCTCACCAGAAAGGAGTGCCGCCATGAACTGGTCGCGCACCCCGCTTCTCTCGATAATGGCTCTCCTCGTGGTTCTCGGCGCCGCGGGCAATGCCGACATTCCGCAGGTGATCAGTTACCAGGGCAAGGTAACCGATACATCCGGGAACCCGGTGGCCAATGGCAGCTACAGTATGCGGTTCCGGATCTACAACGCGGCGACAGGCGGGTCGCTGATGTGGGACAGCGGTGCCCAACCAGTGACGATCACCGGGGGCATCTTCAGTGTGCTCCTGGGAGAAAGCCCGCAGCCTGTCCTTACGGCCTCCTTCAGCTCCGATTACTGGCTACTGGTGACGGTCCAGGGGATTGACCAGAGCCCTCGGCAGCGAATGGCCTCGGTGGGCTACGCCTACATGGCCAGCGGCCTGGTGCCGGGCACCGAAGTCAGTGGAGCGGTGACCAGCGGAATCTGCGCCACTATCGCGGGCACCAACACGGCCACCATCGGCATGGGTGTCTACGGTTCGGCAACCGCCACCACCGGCGCCACCTACGGGGTGTTCGGCCAAAGCTCTTCCTCCTCCGGCATTGGGGTCCAAGGCACTGCTCCCTCCGCGACCGGGTCGACCTCCGGTGTTCTAGGCATTAGTTCCTCAAGCGGCGGTTATGGGGTCTGGGGAATCGCCGGTTCTACCACGGGCAATGCCCGAGGGGTCTTCGGATATAGTGCCGCCAATTCCGGCCGGGGCGTCTACGGCTTGGCCACAAACGCGAGCGGCATGACCTACGGAGTCTACGGCGAGAGCGCCTCCACCAGCGGCACCGGAGTCTACGGTTTCGCCAACGCTACCACCGGCACCACCTACGGCGTGCATGGGAGAAGTGATGCCGTCTCCGGCAGGGGAGTCTACGGCTGGGTCAACTCGACCACAGGCACGAACTACGGGGTCTACGGGACGGTACTGTCTCCCTCCGGTTACGGCGGCTACTTCTCAGGCAGACTCGCGACCCTGGCAAACATCAACGGCGATGCGACTCCCGCAAACCATGTGGCCCTGATCCAGAACACCTCCTCGGGCACCAGCCCCGACGTGCTGGCCCTCAAGGTCGGCTACACGGGCAATCCCAGCTCTGCCGTCAACTACATCACCTTCTTCAAGGGCAATGATGCCGCTGTGGGCGCCATCGAGGGCAACGGAGCCGGCGGCGTGACGCTGCTGTCAGGCGGAGCCGACTTCGCTGAGTACCTGCCGCTCTTGTACGGTGAGAACCTGGAGGCCGGCGACGTGGTGGGGGTGTTCGATGGAGGAGTCGCGAAGCGGACGGAGGGCGCCTCCGCGGTCATGGTAGTGAGCACCCGGCCCATCGTGGTGGGCAACAGCCCCAGAGAGGAAAAGTCATCGGCCCATGCCCGGGTCGCCTTCATCGGGCAGGTGGAGGTAAAGGTGCGCGGCCCGGTGACCGCGGGTGATCTGCTGATACCTTCGGGTTTAGGCGATGGGATTGCCGTGGCACGCTCCCGCCAGGAGATCCGGGCCGCGCAGTTCGGCGCGGTGTTCGGCCAGGCGTGGGAGGGCACCGCGGACAACGGAGTGACTCGAGTTCGGGCCGCGGTGGGCCTGATGCTGCCCGACCCCACGGTGGCGCGTCTCGAATCGGAACTCCGGGCGACCATCGCTGACCTTCAGGCACGGCTGACCGCTCTGGAGCAAATGCGATAGCCCCTCTGGGTGAGAACCGGGAGGCTTGGGGGCCTTCGCGTCGCACCTGTCTGCGTGCGGCCGCGCACAGGCAGACGGGAACAGGTAGTTCATTACTCCTTCACCGTGCGGTTCTTCCATTCGTTTGACCTGGTAGAGTGACCGGCGCCTTCCCAACGTTCCCAAAACCACCCACGTCCCCATCCTGGGTGGCCAATGGGACAGAGGCGAGCGACCCCGAGGGGAGAAGGGCCGCCAGATCGAACTCACCGACTGGGCGTGACCTGCCCAGCTCGCCCCCCGGAAATCCACGGTGGTGATCCGGTAGAATACGTTCAAATAAGGGTTTCCGCTGCCTTTGTGGGGCCGCTGAGTGTCGACGCCGCCAAGGCGGAGCGTATCTTGTCCTGTGGACAAGTAGCAGCAGCGACACCCGGTCATTGCCTGGCGGCTGACAGGGCGAACTCCGCATGGCTATCCATTCACTTCCGTTCACTGGGGGCCACGGAGGTAACGTGTTGCGGCACAGTCTTACCGCGGTGATCGAGCGAGAGGGAGAGGGGTATGTCGCTCTGTGCCCCGAGTTAGACATCGCCAGCCAGGGGGACACCGTCGAGGAGGCGCGCGGGAACCTTCAGGGAGCGGTGGAGCTGTTCTTCGAGACCGCGTCGGAGCATGAGATCCGGGAGCGTCTCCGCGCCGAGGTGTATGTGACCCAGCTGGAGGTTGCGGTTGGGTAGGCTCCAGGGCCTTTCAGGCAGGGAGGTCTGTGCGATACTCGCCGGGCATGGGTTTGGCGAGGTTCGAAGACGCGACAGCCACATCCGCTCCCTGCGTTGGGTGACGGGCGCTTCCGAGAGCGCTAAGGTTGTTGTGGACCCCGCTCCACTCGAATGTGCCAGAGGCGGATTCCGGTCTCCCGCCCTCCCTACGCAGTCTCGAGTTCCCTGCTATCCGCCAAAACGCTCCAGCAGCGGGACAACGGTGGCGATGACCGCCAGCACAACCAGCACCGCGACGAACAGCTTGTTGCGCGCACCGTACGCGTCCAGAAGCTGAGGGTCGTAGTAACGATCGATCTCCTGGTCCTTGTATAAGGCGATCAAGCCTCCCGTGAGCCTCGCCCGGGTGTGCCGGCCCGCGCGAAGAGCCTTGAAGCAGAAGAAGTTGATGAGAATAGTCGCCGCCACCAGCACGGCGAGAATCAGATCCTTGGTGGCGTCTGCCTCGGCTCCCTGTGATGCGGCCACACCCCAGTTGATCCCGAGCACGACTAGATTGAAGAGCACGGCAGTGACCACGAACACGGTGTCAGTGCGCGAGCTCTGCTGCAGTTCGCTGACCACATGGGTGTGCAGATGACTCAGCATCTCAACCTCCAGGTTGGGGCAAGGCGCGGCGAAATCCGGCAGCACCTTCCGGTGTGCGGGCACCAAGATAGCGGCGGCGGCGCCAGAATGCCCGGAGATCGTGTGTCCCGCAGTGACGAGGACCGGCAAGGGAGCGTTGGGGCCCGACGAGTTGGTCAAGCGGATAGAGGCCACGGGTCTGCGCACCATCGTTGCGCACCAGACACTCATCCTCCCGCAACTCGGCGCGCCCGGCGTCGCCGCCCATGAGGTGAAGAACCGAACCGGGTTCAGGATGGTCTACCCCGTGCGCTCTGCGGACCTGCTTCGGTTCCTCGATGCAGACCTGCAGGCAGACTCATCCATGCGTCGTGTCTCGTTCACGTTGCATGAGCTCCTTGCCGTGTGCCTGTGGTGAATCCCCGGGCCTGCAGCGTCCGGGCGCAGGAGAGACGGCTCTTCAGCGTGCTGTTGGTCAGGAAGCGCAGCGCCACGCCACGCCCTCGCAGCGCCTCCAGCGTCTGGATGGCGCCATCCGGACGCTGCTTTGGTACACCAAGACACCGTCCACATCGAAGATCACGCCTCTGATCGGTCCCGCCATCTGCCCACCTCATCGTGGTGGTCTGCTACATTCGGAATCGGAGAGAGGTACACAGCACCAAGGCGTGATTCATCCCTCACCCATCCGTCCATCCGTCTCTTCCCCCCTGGAACCCGCCGTACACCCCCGGGTATTATCAAATGCGTCCTCCACGCCCGGACACACGACCTCTGATGAGACGAGCCGGGCACGAAGCAACGCCAAACGTGGGAAGAGGCACCGTCTGTGCGGTGCCTTTTTCCTTGGCTTGGAGACACACACATCGTGATCACGAAGCGACTCATTGCCGCCGCGGTCGGCGCGGGGTTAGGCTGGGGATTCAGCTATCTGTCCCGCTGCTCCGGCGGGGTTTGAGCTCTCACCTCCAACCCCTGGTCAGGGGTTCTGATCGGCGCACTCATCGGATATATGGCGTTCGGCCCACGCCCGCCATCCGACTGAGTTCCCCCAATGCGATGGTAGTGCGCCCGCGGCGATTCACCGTCCAGCACCATCCTTGAGAGAGCTATTCTAATGTTAGAATAGCCCTCTTCCTGCCATGTCTCCCGGATTCAAGGTGCTCCGCCGAACCCATAGGGAGCTTTCCGCTTGCAGGACGACAGCGGAGGCAGTACTATGCAGTCCCCGTCGGCTCAGAGATTCACACTGAGCACAACGCGGTCGGCAATGCCGGAGGTTGACGATGCAGCGAAAGCGCCTCAATCGGTCCGACAGCGAGACAGTCGCCGGCGGCACCCAGTCAAGCCCTCCCTTGGCTGAAGACCTCAGCCTGGCGGCCTCGGACATCCAACACCAGGCACAGATGTACCGAACATTGGTGGAGAACATCAACGATGTCATGTTCTCCTTGGACGGCGAAGGGCACATCACCTATGTCAGCCCCGCTATCGACCGTCTAGGAATGTTCACTGTGGCTGAGGCCATGGGCCAGCCCTTCGCACGGTTCATCCACCCTGAGGATCTTCAGGGTCTCATGGCGAGTTTCCGACGCACAATTGAAGGCACCCTCGAACCCTACGAGTTCCGGATCATCATAAAGGATGGATCGATTCGCCATGTGCGCACGTCCAGCCGTCCCTTGTGGGAAGGGCGCAACCTTGTCGGACTCACCGGTCTCTTGACCGATATCACAGAGCAGAAGAAGATCGAAGAAGAGCTTCAACGTGCCACCGAGGAGCTGGAACGCCGGGTCGAGGAGCGCACCGCAGAACTGCGGGAAGCCAATGAGCGCCTCGTCCGCGAGATCGAAGAGCGGAGGCGCGCCGATACGACCCTGCGGGAGAGCGAGGACCGGTGGCGGAGGCTGGTGGAGCACAATCCTGCATGCCTTGCGGTTCACCGCGCCGGCAAACTGGTGTACGCGAATCCGGCCGGTATCCGGCTGTTGCGCATACCTGATGCGGAGCAGGTCGCAGGAAAGCCGCTCCTGGACTTCGTTCACCCGGACTACCGGGAACTTGTCCTCCAACGCGTCCGCAGGATGATGGAGGAAGACGTTCCGGCCGAGCCGATGGAGGAGAAGTTCGTGAGGCCCAACGGGGAGGTCATCGATGTGGAGGTGACTGCCATTCCCATTACCTATATGGGACAGCGGGCCATCATGACAGTAAGCTGGGACATCACGGAACGGAAGCGTGCGGAGGCGGCACTGCGGGCCAGCGAGGAGCGCTACCGTCAGTTCTTCGAGATTGATCTGGCCGCGGACTACATCTCGACTCCGGAGGGAATCCTCACCGCATGCAATCCCGCCTATGTCCGGATGTTTGGCTTCTCTTCGTACGATGAGGCGATGAGCACCAATGTAGCCCATCTCTATCCATGCCCCGAACAGCGGGTTGAATTCCTGGACCTCGTCCAATCCCGGCGCACCCTGATGGATCACCGGATGGAACTTCGACGCCTTGACGGTTCGCCGCTCCACGTTGTCGCCAATGTCGCCGGTCGCTTCGATGAGGCGGGAAACCTGATCCAGATTCAGGGCTATCTCTTCGATGAGACGCCACGAAAGCTCTTGGAACAACAGTTCCTCCACGCCCAGAAGATGGAAGCCGTCGGACAGCTCGCGGGCGGAGTGGCCCATGACTTCAACAACATGTTGGGAGTGGTACTGGGTATATCGGATCTGATACTGGAGAAGATGCGGCCGGAGGATCCCCTTCTCCAGAAGATCGAGACCATCCGCAATGCCGCCCTACGGTCGGCCGAGGTTGCCCGGCAGCTGCTCGCCTTTGCCCGGAAGCAGACCATCGAACCGCGGGTCATCAACCTGAATGAGGTGATCGCGTCGTTTCGTCACATTCTCGAACGGCTCATCGGCGATCGCATTACCTTGAAACTGCGCCTGGCACCGGATCTCTGGGATCTCAAGATCGATCCGACCCAGATCGATCAGGTCTTGGCAAACCTGGCCACCAATGCCCGCGACGCCATCGAGGATGCTGGCGAGATCACCGTGGAAACCGGGAATATCACGACGGAAGAGGAGTATTGCCGCACCCACATCAATGCACTGCCCGGTGATTTCGTTCAACTGGCCTTCTCTGACAGCGGCAATGGCATGGACCGCGAGACCATTGGGCGCGTATTCGAGCCGTTCTTCACGACGAAGCCTGTCGGACAGGGAACCGGTCTCGGTCTGTCCACCGTCTATGGCATCGTGACCCAGAATGGCGGCTTCATCGATGTTTCCTCCGAGCCCGGGCAGGGCACGACCATGGCCCTCTTCTTTCCCCGGTCTGGGAGCTGATCCAGGTTGACCACGGAGGGACGGGGGCGTCTCGCTCAGTACATCCACCTTCAATCCTTGACCTTCACCGAGGGAAACCCGGCAAAGTCCGGTGGGTGCTCGCCCCGTGGTCGGTGACCGTGGAGTCGCTGACCCTGGTTGAGAACATGGGTGCGTACGAGGCCCCGATTGAACCCAGAACCACAAACCCTGCTTCCTGAACAGTCGCGACCCGTGGAACGAACAACAGACTACGACTATCCGCTTCCCGAAGAGCTTGTCGCACAGTTCCCATCAGCAACGCGCGGGAATGACCGCCTCTTGGTTCTCCAGCGCGCAACGGGTGAGATCGCCCATCACCAGTTCGCTGAATTGCCGGACCTCCTGCATCCCAAAGACCTGCTGGTCATCAACGAATCGCGCGTTCTGAAGGCACGAATTCTCGGAGCCAAAACCACCGGAGGGAGTGTAGAACTGCTCTTGGTCCGGCGCCTTGAAGCGGGGTGGCTCACCATGGTGCAGGCACGCCGCGGCGTACGGCCTGGCATGCGAGTTCAGCTGGGGTCGGGCCGGTATGGTGAGCTGGTCAGTCGCCACGACGAGGGCCTGTGGGAGGTACGATTCCAGGGATTTTCCTCCGACGATGCCGTGCCGGATGAGGCGGGAGTGGTGCCCCTGCCTCCCTACATCAGGCGATCGGCGCAGTCCATCGACGATACGCGCTACCAAACCGTATTCGCCCGAGAACCGGGATCGGTGGCGGCGCCCACCGCCGGGCTGCATTTCACCCCCGAGATCTTCGAGCGGTTGGCCGCTCGCGGCATCGAAGTCGCGTCGATCACGCTCCATGTCGGCCCGGGAACGTTCCGCCCTGTCAGGACGGAGTTGCTGAGAGACCACCGCATCGATCCCGAGCTCTTCTCCATCACCGAAGCTGCTGCCCGCGCCATCCGTGCCGCTACAGATGAGGCAAGGCGGGTGGTGGCGGTGGGCACCACCGTGACCCGCGCCCTGGAAACGGCAGCCCGGAGCCAATGTGGGTTTGCCCAACAGACCTCCTGGACCGACCTATTCATCCACCCGCCCTTCCGGTTCCACGTAGTACGCGCACTCCTCACCAACTTCCATTTGCCCCGCTCCTCGCTCATTGCGCTGGTTGCCACCTTCGCGGGCCGGGAGCCCGTACTCGCCGCCTATGCGGAAGCGGTGAAGGAGCACTACCGCTTCTACTCCTACGGCGACGCGATGCTGATAGTGTAACAGGCGGAGCAAAGCACGCTGACCATTCACCACGCGCCCCGAGAAATGGCAGGCCAAAAGCAGCGAGCATTCACAACGTGAAGGGTTGCCGTCTGTACCGGTTCTTGGATTTTTGGTCTCCGGTCCGCCCGCCCGTGGTCCTGAGCGGGGTCCGTTTGACAGACCGATCCTGCCCAAGCTGATTGTCGGTTGGTCATCCGTGGGTGCGAACCGCGGCAGGTGCAGGTGCGTCTTGGAGTGCTCACCGCGTGGTGGGCTTTCGGGAAACGACGCCAGAACGGGCCCGGCGCCCGCAGAAGGAGGGGTCCATGAGACCGATCATTGCTGTGTGCAGCGTGCTGGCGATCCTCGCCCCAGGTCAGCTCTGGGGCAAGGACTGGGCGCTTGAGCTGGAGGGATCATGGTGCGTAACTCATCTGGATGATGAGTTCTACGACCTGGAGGCCACCACCGCGGTGGGCCTCAGCGCGGCTGCCAACCTGTCGTACGGGAGGGCATACTCCCGTGTCGAGTACGCGCTGAGCTGGTCCTGCCATCCCGATGACCAGCACGGCCTGCAAGTCGATCGCGGCGATGCCTTCGTCCTTCTCGGGTATCGGGTCCTGAATGCCCCACAGATCCTGCCGTACTTCGGGTTTCGCCACGTGTCGACCGGCGCAGGTCCCGGCAATCCCGGCGCGAGCACGCGTGACTCTCGGTATCAGGGCTGCGGCATAGGCCTCCGTGTCGAGAACGCCTCTGGCGAGAAAGGGATTGCGGGATTCGCCGACGGCTTCCTGCTCCCCTGGGGAAGTTGGGAGAGCGAACGGCACAACTCTTCCGTCATGCCAGGCGAGGGGCCGAGCGAATACTGGGAGGACGACTCGCCGCGTTGCTACGGCGGGAGTGTTGGCGCATCCTACCAGTTACCTCAGAGCAAGGCATCGCTCGTTGCAGACGTTCGGTTCGTAGTCACACGCCACGAATCCGAGGAGCCGGGCACCTTTGATACGCAGCGCTTCGAACAGATCTGGCAGGGAGTCACCCTGGGCTTGAGGTACGAGTTCTAGACACAAGCCGACGACGAGGAGAAGCACTCAGAGCGGTGAACTGAGGAGGCCGATGCGGGGGATCACAAGACGGATGCCGGCCATAATGCGACGGCTCGTGTGTCTCATGCTAGTTGCGACTACACTGAACGGCTGCGCCGGCCTGCGCAGTTCGCGCACCTGCACCATCGTGAGTAGTAAGGTGACGGCGAATCACGGCCCACTCTGGTGCTGGACATCGTCACGGTCATCGTCTGCGGGCTCGTCGGCGTGGTCGGGAGCGCCCGATCCGGATGGGACCTGTATCACGATCGGCCAAGGAGACGACGCCTCGCTAACGGGCACGACAGCGCACCCGCCATGTCACGCCGTCTGCGGCCAAGACGGAGCATCGAAGATCCGATACTCGGGGATGTCCCACCTTCGCGGACGGCAGGCAGCCTCGTTGGTGGGACACGTTCCATCGTGTCCGGTGCCCAATCGCGACTGAAGTCGGCGGAAGACTCGCCCCGTAGAGCCCCGCCTCGCATCGCCTGTCACGCTCAATCGTCGGGTGCGTCTTCGGATTCCCACGTTGGCACCCGACTCATTCAGTCAGACCACTGATCTTACAGTCAAGAAACGCACAGGGCGAGCCGTGAGGCCCGCCCTGGCGGACGATGCGGCGTAAACCCTACGGAGTTCCCCCGACCAGACCGAACTCATACTCGGAGACACGGTCTGACTGCCACATGCTCTGATCTTGGGGGTTCCTGGCGATGACCAGGTAGGTCCAGTTGGCGTCGGGATTATTAATGCCCTCGGCCGTTGACCAGGTGGTGGCCGGCGCCTGTACCACCGCGACGCGATTGGAAAACGGCGGCCTGACATCCGGCAGGAAGTGCGGGGCATTCGCCACGCCGAACACCCAGTATTCCGTGGCCATGAACACCGGCGCCCAGGTGAGCAGGATCTCACCGTTGGCGACCTGCTCAGACAGGGAGTTGGTGACGCCATGCAGCAGAGCGCCCTGATGGATCACCCTGGTCTCGGGGTTTTGGAAGAAGCCCACGATGGTGCAGGACTTGTTCCTCCACCCCGTGCTCAACGTGAACTCCTGATCGATGACCTCGACGGACTCTCCCGGCGCCAGGGCAAAACACGTATTCTCACCGAAGTCAACCTGCACTACCGTGTAGTACAGGTGCGTTTGATTCTGCCAAGTATACGCGGTGTCATCGCCCGTGGCATTGAGGTGAATGCACCCGGTCACCTCGTTGTCACTAACATTGGTGACCTTCGCTCTGACCGTGCCGACGCCGTTTCGGGGGCTGTATGACTGGAGTTCGATGGACATGGCCACCGGACTGTCGATCACCTTTCGTGTATTGAAATAGGGCCAGTAGTTGATGGGATTGGTGTGGTTGCCGCCAAGGTGACGAATAGACCCATCAAACCAGACTTGAGGCGTTCCGCCGCCACCATAGTACTGGTAACGCGCGTCGCAGCCGGGTACCTCAAAGGGATCGGTACCGTAGGTGTGATACGCGATGGGAGCCAGGGAGTCACCCACGGCCGTGTGAAGATTGCGCAGGCCCATCACGGAGCCTGGACAGTAGTATCACCCGTTCCCGATGAACTCTTCCGCCACCACCACGCGCTGAAC
>JAFGKV010000156.1 GCA_016928395.1 Candidatus Fermentibacterota bacterium
GCCAGGATGTGCGCCCGGGCAATGTCATCGACGTGGGCCCAGCAGAACTCGGTTACTTGTGGTACGACCGGGAGTTTTCGCCGGAGGTACTGCACCAGCATGGCGTGGATCGAACTGGTATCTCCAGGCCCGTAGACGACGCCGGGCATCACGATGACGAGCGGCACGCCCTCGTCGATCATGGGTTGTGCCACCTCGTAGTGGGCGCGCCACTTACTCTCATCGTAGGCGCTCAGGTGGCGACCGGTGAATCGGTATGTCTCATCCATCAGGCGACCCTTGGTATCGGAGGAGACCGCCACCGTGCTGGTGTAAACCGTTTTCGGGATGCCCAGCTCCCTGGCCAGGGAGAGCACATTGCGGGTGCCGGTCACATTCACCCGCTGGGCATCAGCGCTGTATCTCAGCCCTATCTTGTACCAGCCAGCCACATGAAAGACGCCATCGCACCCTGCCATGGGGCCACGTATGCTTTCCCTCTCAGCAACGTCGCCCGTATGGAGCTCTACTCCAAGATCGGCGAGGCCTCCTGAGCGCTCCGGATTTCGAACCACCGCTGATACGCGATGCCCTTCGTGCGTCAATTGTCGAACGAGATGGCTTCCGATGAAACCGGTTGCTCCGGTCACGAGAAAGTGCCTGCTCATTCATCCTCCTCTGTGTCGGGACCGCATCTGGTCCGACTATCTCTGATTGGCGTGCTTCCCGCGTCAATCCCCCACGCGGTTCGGCCTCTCGTCGTTGGCCCTGGTATCGAAACGTGCTCGGGCGAATCCTGTGAACAGGTGGCGGGCATTCAGGCCGATGCCCCGGGTTCTATACCCCCCTTCCTGCACGAAAAGGGTGGGCAGCCTCAGGGAGCCGATGCGGGCGCCCACTGTGCCAAAGTCCTTGCTGGTCAAAGCCCACGTTCCGGTGGGGTCACCTTTGGCGGTATCGAAGCCCACGCAGACCACCAGGAATGTCGGTGAGAATCTGCGGATCTGCGCAAGCGCGGATTGGAGGGCAACACCATAGCGAGCGCCATCCACCTGCTCGGGGAGAGGCAGATTGATGTTGAATCCTTTGCCTGCTCCTTCGCCTCGTTCCTCCACGAAACCGCTGAAATACGGGTATGCCACACGGGGCCGTGCATGAATCGAAACCGTAAGCACGTCGCGCCGCTCATAGAAGATCATCTGCTGGCCGTTCCCATGATGGTAGTCGATGTCGAGCATGGCCACGGTGCCGAACCAGCTCAGATGCTGCGCGGCGATAGCCGCATTGTTGAAGTAGCAGAAGCCTCCAAAAGCCATCCGTTCCGCGTGATGCCCCGGCGGTCGAACCAGCGCATATGCGGCTGGCGTTCCGGCCAACAGCGACTCTGCGCCGGTCAACGCACAGTCTACTGCTCTCCTGGCAGCCTGGTAGGCATGCTGATTCAGCGGTGTGAAGGTGTCGATGCAGTAGTAGCCGGCTCGAACGGCCAGTTCCACGGGAGGCCGCGCACGGTTGCGAAGAGGGAACACGTAGGGATAAACGGATTTGCCTTCAGGCATGGCCCGGCATACCCGTTTGAAATAGCGAACGTACCCGGCGTCATGAACTGCGGTCAGGTACCTGTCAGCGAAGGCCTTGGGCGGCATCGGCCTGAACAGCCCGGTCGGTGTGAGCGCATCCAGGATCGATTGCATCCTGACGGGAGACTCCACATATCCGCGTTCCTTGATGTGGTGGATTCTGTGGCGGTCAGTCACTACCAGCGCGATACGGGCTGAGGCCGCGGCACATACCATTGTCTCGGTTGGCACACGCCGGTACCGCGGCTTTCTGAGCTGCACAGGATCGTCACGGAACGAATCCACCACCATTCTCACGTAGGTCGGTGAGCAGACGCCTCTGTACTTCCTGCGGAGGACGCTGGCGACCACGTGGCGTGCGTACTCCCGCGGAAGGGGCTTTCCTGAGCCCAGATCATCGAACACCAAATACGGTGGGCAGTCGTCGTTGGGGCCGACAGGTGTCTCATACGCCGTGTTGATGATCGGTCGCGCCCCGAATCTCTCGTAGAAACGAAGTCGAGCCCGGTTCTGTTCGATCTGGGCTGCATCGGCACACTCAGCGCTTTCATCGGGAAGACACTCGAAGAAGATTCCGCAGGCCCCAAGGATGATGGCCTCCTCCCTCACGCGCTCATACAAAGCACCGCCGATCCCCCGGCCGGCGCCCAGCGGGTGCGCCGCGAGGTAGTCCAGGAAACAGAACCCCAGATTGGGTTCATGGGAGAGCAACGCGAAGCCGCTCAACGTGTTCCGGCGGTCCTCAGCCACGTAGACGATAGCCCGAAACTGGTGCTTGAGCGGGTTACGGAGGAGGTCGGGGATAGGGGGGATCTTCTCCTCCGTGAGCAGATGGAACTGCTCCGCAAGGATCTGGCGGACCTGGTCCAACGCAGACCGGTTCGCAGGATGCACATCATCATAGATCTTCCTGATGAGGAACATGGCAGTTGGCGCCTTTCTGACCAGCATCGGGGTCGGAGTACTAGACCCGTGAGTGGCAGGATCTGCGTGGTGGTGAATTGCGACGGGCGAGGGATCTCACCACAGACGACAAGTCACAGCGGCGTGACTCAGGGGTCAAGAGGCTTCTCGCGGTATGCTATGGCCGTGACTGATCGCGGAGTGCAAGCTTCTGAGAGATCTTGTGGCTCACCAAGGCACACCATTGGC
Organism: Candidatus Fermentibacterota bacterium; assembly: GCA_016928395.1. Classification (GTDB taxonomy): domain Bacteria; phylum JAFGKV01; class JAFGKV01; order JAFGKV01; family JAFGKV01; genus JAFGKV01. Next base: position 2,712 of record JAFGKV010000156.1, read on the forward strand.
AGCGAGCAACTCAGGGGTACTGCATGTTGACACCGGGGGTCGAATGGCCGGGCGCGGTTCTTGGGGTGTCGGATTCGGCGGGTGGTGGTGTTTCTTTGAGTGAATGGCGCACCTCTGCGCCACGGGTATGCAGAGTCTTGCATTCATTCCCAGGAGCACGTCCATGACATCTCACATCATTGTGGTCTTGACTCTTCTCTCCTCCGGCGTCCGGGACATGGTCACTGATGCAGGAAGGGCATATGTGGCGGGCACCCGACCGCCTGCGGTGCAGTCTGCGCAGACCGCGGCCGGGCCGAAGCTAAGCCTGCGTCATCTCAGGCCACCCTGTCCGCCCACGCCGGCCGATGGCCGGGATATCCTCATAGTCGGCGACACACCCGCCGAGACCCTGACGATCACCGGGCAGTGGACCCACGAGGGGGACATTCTCGTCATCAATGATGGCGTCGTGGAGGTCGTCGACGCTGAGTTCCTATTGCACGGCAATCTCTGGGCCGTGGATCAGGCCGCGGTTTCCGTGACGAACTCCTCCCTGACGCTCCAGCAACGCTACCTCTACCAGTACGCGATCTTTGTGGGAGGTGCGGCACGTTTCGCCATGGGGGGCAGCACGGTGGCCGCGAACCGATATCCCTACGGCTTTGCCGTGATGGACTCCTCGGTGGTGCGTATCGACTCGGTTCACTACGACGACTTCACGACCTATAGCCTCTTCGGCGCACCGACCGTCGACATCCGCCACGTGAACCTGGCGGGCGAATTTGTGGTGATGGACAGCTCCCGCTGCGCCTTTGCCGATGTAGACACGGCGCTGATCTGGTGCAGCATGATGGACGGAGCGGTGATCGACTATGCATTCCCTCCCGAAGGCCCCGTGTACGGGTGGGCATTTGACTGCTCGCAGCCCGGCGTCTCTGGAATTCACTACGCGGTGGTGTGCGATTCGGTCTACCATCCGTGGTGGGGCATGTTCTCCGGCGCGGGTTCCGACGTGACGATCAGGGATTCCAACATCCGAAGCTGCGGCATCTTCTTCGAGGGCGCCGCAGCGGATACGCTCTCCGGTCTCGTCGATGGAATGTCGTACAACGACGCGACCCTTCCCTTGGCAGATCGCACACTACGGTTCGTGAATACCGAGGTGACGACCATCTCGCTCTATCCCTGGGATTTTGCGCAGGTTCATTTCTCCAGTTGCATTCTGGGTGAGGTCCTCAGCATGGATGGATCCCTGGCGTTCGGCATGCAGTATTACCTGGATGGAACAGGGGGTCATCTCGAGGCCAGCGGTCAGGCCGGCAACGTCGCGGCCCTGGCCATGCTGACCGCCGACGTCCTGGCCAGGGATCAGGGATTCGTGGTGCTGGCTTCCTGCGCGCAGCTCTGGGGTCAGAACTGGGCCGAGGATCAGTCGAAGCTCTTCATGGTGCAGACGGCGACTGCGTCGCTGCCAATGGCCTTCGATGGGGCCGTGGTGGGGTATGAGATGGTGACGGATCCTTCCGTGGCGCCGGTCAACGGCCAGGTGCCGATCATGGGCTCGGTATGGGTCGATTGCGGGCCGGACGCGACGGTCGATCTCGCGGGCTACTCGGTGTTTTACGAGCCAGTTGAGGGAACCCGCATACGCATCGGAGGCGGTACGGCTGAGGTCCGCAGCGACACCTTGGCTGTGTGGAACACCACCGGGCTGGCGCCGGGCACCCACGTCATCGTCGTGGAGTTTTGCGACACGCAGGGCGATACCTTGGAGGGATTCAGCCTCATACGACTGGAGGAACCGGCAGGTGTCGAGGAGGCGGCAGCGCCTTCCGTCATGTTGGATATCGGGCGGTCCGCCCATGGCGTTCGAATGGTGGTGACCACGCCGCAGTCCGATCAGGTCAGGCTTTCCGTCCACGACCTCGCCGGACGTGTGGTGAGGGTGCCTCTGTGCGGGCCCGTGGCAGCGGGGACGGTGGAGGTCTGCTTCGAGCATGTTGCCAGCGGGGTCTACGTCGCACGGCTCACATCTGGCCAAGGAGAGGTGATCATGGCGTTTACGATAGTACGCTGAGCGGCACCTCCGGTGCCGGCCCGCTCCCACAAGGCAAAGAGCATGGATTTATTCTCGCCGGTAGAGCCCGTGTGTGAGCGGGCGGGGTCGAGTCTGCCGCGTTGAGTATTCGAAAGCTCATGTTCACGGGCTGCAAGCCAGGCACGCCCTATGCGTTAACATCATCCATGTATGCGTGCCCGGGGTGACGCGTGGGCCTTCCCAGATACAGCCAAGCCCTCCTGCTCAAAGCCGTTGTTGCGATAGGTGACGTTTCTGAGGTCCCATCCGGGGCCGGGAAGCCCTTGGCGTGCTGCGCAGCGCCGTCTGATTTCAGAGGATGGAAACGATGACGTGATTCGATTCGTTGCGACGGATGCGGCGGCCTTTGAGACACTGGATGGCTCTCTGCGCCGGGATGAATTCCTGTGCGTTGGTGGCCCAGGTCGAGCAGCATGGAGATCGCCTAGGTGAGTGTTTCGATCCACCCGGGGTATGGATTGGCCCCGGGCTCTCATTGATAAACCCTGACCGGCATGCCGTGTCCAACGGGTGAATTGTTGCCTGGGCATCTGCTCAGGATGCAGCACGTGTCGAAGGAGGCATGCATGAGACGCGCATGTTCGGTCGCCCTTTTCATCGTCGCCGTGGCGACGCCCCTCACGGCTTCGGCCCAGCCACGGATGGAACCTCCGCTGGAGCATTGGCGGGAAGAGCTCGGGCTCACTGATGAGCAAATCGTCAAGATCGGCGATATCCAGTATGCTTCGCGCGTTGATGAAATCGGTCGCCGCGCCGAACTGGAACGGGCCGAGTTGGAGTTGGAGCGGGAGATGCGAAAGGCCATGCCCGAGGAGTCAACGGCGCTGCGGCTGTTCGATGCCGCGCACAAGGCTCGGGGCGAACTGGAGCGCATCCACCTTCGTACCCGGCTGAGAGTCAGAGCTATCCTCACCCCCGAGCAGGATCGGGAGCTTCATACGCTGGCGGGGAAGGCAGGCACGCCGCGCAAGGACGACATGGAGGGAAGACCTCCGCGACCATCCAGTCGCACTCGGCGGTAAGGACCACGCCGGAGGGTACGGGCCAGAGCCCTGTGGCCTCACCTGTAACTTCACGCTCCTGGGGTATGCTCAGGGTCAATGACAAAGCCGCAAAGCACGCAAAGGGGCAAGGGATTCGCGCAGAGGCGCGGAGGGGGGAGAAGACAGTCTCACGCAAAGCCGCAAAGAACGCAAAGGAAGGCGACAGGTTCACCACAAAGGCACGAAGGGCTCAAAGGGGAACAAGTGGCGAAGGGCGCACGCAAAGACGCCTCGATAGGTGAGGAGATAGGAGTGAGGAGATGTGCGGCAGGCGGCAGTAAGCAGTCAGCGGCCATGAACTGAGAACTGACGACTAAGCTGTAACTTCACCGGCGAGCTCTGCGTTCCTACGCAGCGCATGAGAACCAGCCGGAGGAATGAGGAGCCCGAATGTCATCACC
>JAFGKV010000157.1 GCA_016928395.1 Candidatus Fermentibacterota bacterium
GCAGCCACGTTCGCGCTTGACAGCGCTCCTACATTGTCTGTGCACCGCATCGCGAGGGTAGGAGCGGCGTACGCCGCGAATGCAGCCCACCGTTCGCGCTTCACAGCGCTCCTACATCGTCTGTGCACCGCATCGCGAGGGTAGGAGCGGCGAAAGCCGCGAATGCAGCCCACCGTTCGCGCTTCACAGCGCTCCTACATCGTCTGTGCACCGCATCGCGAGGGTAGGAGCGGCGTACGCCGCGAACACTGCCCTCCGTTCGCGCTTCACAGCGCTCCTACATTGCCTGTGCACCACATCTCCAAGGGTAGGAGCCCCGCACCTCCAGATGCGGGGGGCCGGGTTCAGCGAGGCGACCGGGGCAGGCGTGAACTCCTGAGCAGCAGGAACAGAAAGAACGGGCCCCCTATGCCCGCGGTGATGATCCCCACGGGCAACTCGGCAGGGGCCAGCACCGAGCGGGCCACGGCGTCACAACAGACGAGGAACACCGCGCCTCCGAGAAAACAGGATGGAAGAAGAATCCCGTGGGAAAACCCGACGATCCTCCGCAGGGTATGGGGCACAATGAGGCCCACAAAGGCGATGGGACCCGCCACTGACACGACGGCCGCCGTGCCGATGGTCCCCGCCATGTAGACCAGCCTTTGTAGCGCCGGCACGGAAACACCGCGCCCGGCCGCCAGATCCTGGCCGAACGCCACTTGGTCCAGCTCCCGATGGCAGGCGAGCAGCATGGCCACTCCTGCACCGGCGTACGGCAAGATGCCGCTGAGCTGCCGGAAACCGATCTGCTCCAACCCTCCCATGAGCCATCGATCCATGAGCACCACTTGGTGGGGAGACGCCAAGTAGCGCACCAGCAATACCATGGCCGAGCAAAAGAACCCGATGGTCACTCCGGCCAGAATGAGATCCTCGCTGCGAAGCCCGCTGCGCCGGACCGCCAGCAGGTACACAGCAACGGCGGTAATCAGGGCGCCCAGAAGCGCCGGCGGCGCCGGGCCTGCCACGCCCACGATGTGCGGTACCCACAACGCCAGCACCGCGCCCAGCGCGCTACCGCCCGAGAGCCCCAGCGTGTAGGGAGTCGCCAGGGGATTACCCAAGAGCCCCTGGAACGCCGCGCCGGCCACCGCCAGACAACCGCCTGCGACGAATCCGAGAATGATTCTAGGAAGCCGTTGATGTACCACGATTTGCCAGGCCAGACTCCCGTACTCCCGGGCGCGGAGGGCCTCCACCAGTTCCACCGGGCGGATGCGCACCGGGCCCACAAACAGCGACCCTGCCGAAACCATTAGCGCCACCAACCCCAGAATCGCCATGGACCGCGCGCCGGATCTCACGGGCGCTCCAGAGCATCACACTGCACGTATCGGGGCACCACCGTAGGCCGGGCAGTCTCAGGGTGGGGCATCACCATGACGCTGTCCCCGTATACACTCGCCAGGATCTCGGGCGAAAGCACCGTGTCCGGGGTGCCACACGCGACCACCTCGCCTCCCACCAAGAGCAGCAACCGGTCACAGTACAAAGATGCGATGCTCAGGTCATGGGTGACCAGCACGGCCCCCAAGCCCTGTGCCGCCAAACCTCTCAGCGCCGCGGCGAACACGGTGCTGTGATGGATATCCAACCCTGCCAGCGGCTCATCGAGCAACAGGACGCGTGGTTCCTGGGCCAGTACCGACGCCAGTAGGACTCGTCTCAACTCGCCGCCCGAAAGCCGGTCTATCCTGCGGTGGGCAAGGTCGGCAACGTCAGTCATCTCCATTGCCGCCGCGGCAGCCTCGCGGTCTCGCACTCCCACGCGCTCCCACTCACGGAGGCGCGGATAGCGCCCAAGAAGTACGGTATCCGTCACCGAATAGGGGTATAAGAGCGGTACATCCTGAGGAAGAAAGCCGATGAGACCGGCCAGGGTCTTGCGTTCCAGATTGCGCAGGTCCTGCCCGCAGATCGAGACAGCGCCTGAATGGAGAGGAAGAAGGCCGGATACCGCCCGCAGCAGAGTGCTCTTGCCCGATCCGTTCGGGCCGATGATGCCCAGCACCTCTCGCTGAGAGAGGTCTACTCGGTCAATTCGAAGGGTGAACCCGTTTCTGCGGACACGCATGTTCCGCGCGCTGATGAGTATCTGGGTCATTCGTCGCCCGCCAGTGCGTCCACTACCTGCCGTGCCACCAGCGAGATTCGAGGCCCAGGGTAGAGTACGTAATCTCCGGTGATGACCACCACCACAGGCCCCGGCGTACCGAAGAGGTGCTCCCATACAGACACGCCGCCCGACACGGATCCAACCCCACGAGGCATGATGTCGAGGATGGCCCGCGGCGCCCGGCGCACTACTTCCTCCGCCGATACCTCATGATAGCTGGTGGGCAGATCACCAAAGACATTGTCACCACCCGCCAGCGTGACCAATTCGTGGAGAAACGAACCGGGCCCAACAGTCCACAGCCGCGAGGTGCCACCCAGTTGCCGCCCCACACAGATGAACACCGGTCTCGGGGATCGCCGACATGCCTCTTCCTCGATGAGGGCAAGGTCCAGGCCGATCCTGTGCGTCAGAACCCTCGCCGATGCCCGGCGCTTCAGCAACCATCCGACCTCTTCGATGGCGCGGTAGATCTCCTCGATGGTCTCAATCTCCAGAACCGCAAGATGAGCGCCCATTCGGTCGCAAAGATCTCGCAGGTGGGGAACATCGCCTTGCGCCAGCACCAGGTCGGGCCGTAGCGCACGGATCACTTCCAGATTGGGATCAACGATGCCGCCGACGACTGGAAGGTGGAACACCTCAGGAGGGAAGGTGACGAAGCTTCCTCTACCGACCAAAGTCTCTCCCGCCCCAATGGCGCATACGATCTCCGTCAATGCGGGCGTGAAGGTGATCACGCGCGAGAAGCGTGCCTGGGCGCCGCCACCCTCGGCAACGGGTGCTCGCCCGGTCGCGCCGGGACCATCCAGCGACGAGAGGCCGACGCCTGCGACCCATGCTGCCAAGGCTCCCGTGAGCCCCGCACCCATCACCATGCAGATCCATCGTTGACCCTTGCACCCTGTCATCGTGCCCTGCTATGTAGAGGGAATGTCACCATCTCCACCTACCCATCCGCCCGATGCGGAAAGCAGTATGCTCCTCGCCCACTGCGTGCTGTGCCCACATCTATGCGGCGTCGACCGTCTCGCCGGCATGAAAGGCCGCTGCCGCGCCGGATCGACCGCCACAGTGTTCCGGTTCGGGCCACACTTCGGCGAGGAGCCGCCAATCTCCGGCCATCGAGGTTCCGGGACAATCTTCTTCTCCTCCTGCCCTCTGCGATGCGTGTATTGCCAGAATCATCTCTGGAGCCAGGTAGATCCTCCGGTTGGGAGAGAGTATTCCGTCGATGACCTGGCGGCAATCTGCTTAGATCTTCAAGGGCAGGGGTGCCACAACATCAATCTTGTGACGCCGGAGCCATGGATTCCCCATATCGTCGCTGCAGTCCGCCTGGCCAAGGCCCGCGGGTTTTGCCTCCCGGTGGTCTACAATACGTCGGGGTTCATCACGGAGCAGAGTCTCCGTTTCCTGAGAGACACGGTAGACATCTACCTCACCGACCTCAGATATGCAAACCCGGCAGAAGCGCGGGAGTTCTCCGGTTCGGCCGGCTACTTCGAGGCGCATCGCCGCGCCGCGCGCCTCATGTGGGAAGTCGCCGGCCCGTTGAAGCTGGGGCCTGACGGCACTGCGATCGCGGGAGTCATCATCCGCCATCTGCTGCTTCCAGGGCTTCTCGACGCCACAGCAAGCACCCTGGCCTACATAGCCCACGAGATATCCCCTGACGTGCCTGTATCGCTCATGGGCCAGTTCGAACCTGTCCACCAGGCACGGCATCATCCGCCCATCGCCGACCACGTGCCTCTGGGCCAGTACATCCAGGCGATGAGGATAGCCCGGCGGTTGGGCCTGACCAAGGGCTGGCGCCAACGGCCGGGGCCAGTGTCGCCGGGCCTCCTCGGCATTGCCATGCAGCCCACGGAAACGCGCCTGTGAGAGGCTTGGTGAAGAGATGCGGCGCCTGCGTGGGTGATAGGGCTTGTGGGTGGTTCGAACTGACGTGACGGGAGAGGACGCGCGAGGAGTCCGCAGGGTTCAGGTGGGGGGCTGCACCCCACACGGTCAGCGACGCTCTCGGACCCC
>JAFGKV010000021.1 GCA_016928395.1 Candidatus Fermentibacterota bacterium
AGTCGCTGGGGTCCGCTTGTAGCTCAACAGAATCGTCAGATCCTCGGTTTCATCAGCATCGGGATCAGAACCACCGGGAACCTGATCGTCGGTCGCGTTCCAGACGACCCAGATGCTGTCCTGGTAGACGGTCTGTGCCTGAGGCGCCAGCAAGTCGATGCTGGGACGAACGATGTCGATGACTTCATCGGGGGGATAGAAGTAGCTAGTATTGTCCTCCATGATAGGGCCAAAACCCTCCGGCGGTGACGCGGAATCCCACACTTTGACCACCATGCTGTTGATGCTCTGGCCTGCGTATGCTGTCCAACCCCCGGCGGGCTCCGGCACGGAGAAGCTGTAAGTAGCCGGGTTACCGGGAGGATCGCCAGGAACCGTGAAGGACACGGTCGAAGGTTCGTTCTGACCCAGGCGATACTGGAGCGTGCCATGCACAAACGGCCCCCACGGATACTCCAGTTCGACATCGTGCACCCGGATGCTACCGTTCCATGGGCCGACACTCGTCTCATTCAATTCTGCAGTCGACCAGGAATCCAACACGGGCAGATCGTAATCGGCTACGCTACTGGTTGGCTCGCCATAGTGGAACTGGCCGAGCTGATCCTCGAATCCAACCCGGAACCAGTATTTCGCCCCATTGGCCAGTCCCCCGGCCCAGATGGTGCCGTAGGTGCTACCGACCGTCACATCACTCTGGCCTTCAATGCTGCCGAAGTTCTGGTCAAAGGACCACTGCAGCCGGAACGTGGTCGATCGCCCCGGCTGCTCATCTGGAGAAGGGAACCGCTGGCTGCCTTGGGGTATCCCGTACGGAGAAACCTGTGCCTGGCCGATAGCTTCCACCGTCTCGTAGAAATCCACCCAGCTCTCGTTTACCCAGTACGAGGAACTCGTACCGTCCGGCTCCGCTGCGTTGTCGACACCGTGCACCCTTATACGCACCTGGCCTCCCGCCATACTTCCCCAGCCTCCGGCAGGAGGCGGAATGGAAAACGAGTAGTAGCCATCCCCGATACCGGGCATAGCGGCTTCGCCGGCATTCCCACTGCCATAGTCCCAGATAGCATAGGCTCGCATGACACTCGCTGGATAATCGACGATGCGCACGGATCCCATGGCATTGCCGCTGGAGCCGGCATGAAGGTCGGTACACGTGAATGAGTCTGGTGGAATCCAGGGCCCCTGGTTGTCCTGCGTCGATGTTGTCTCCCCGTACTGATCCAAGGGATCGGGCACCGAGTTCACCTGATATCGTATCAGCCGCTGATGCAGCAGATAGCTGAACGGGAATCCCGGATCAGGATAGGCAAAGTCGTACTCCGTTCCGGAGATCGTCGTCCATTCGATGAGATCTGGCCGGGCCACGTAGATAAGGTTGCCGTTGCCGCGGGTGAATTGGGGCTCCTCGAATGCCACCCCACCACTGGCATCCGCCACAAGGCACCGAACACGATACTGCGCAGCCCCGGTGGGACTCCAGAACACCGTGTTGAACACCTGGCCGCCCATGTCCGTCGTGAATGAAGGCTCAGGGGTCACACTCGGCGGATACGCCCAGACAGCGGTGAGCGAAAGGGCCAGAATCCCCAATATCCATGTCGCGGCTGTGTTTCTCATCCTAGAATGCTGGCCCCTTTCTTACCACGAAACCTACCCGAATGCTCCGAGCGACCGGGCTGTCAAGCCCGCGCCTTTCGCCCACGACTGATCAGCAAGAGTGCTGCGCTCACTCAGGCGGAAGAAGCCTCCCACCCGACGTACATGACCCTCCAACCCGGACAATAGCACCAGAGATAGCCGTGCTGTGCCCCCGGGGTCAAGAATGGAGACACGGCCCAGCATGGGTTGCTGCTGAAGAGCAGGCAGCTCCACGGTTCCATACCAATCGCCATCGCAATCGATTTCGCAGTCGGATTGGCGGATCCTGTATCGACCCCGATGCCGATATCGACCACGACACCCCTCCCCGGCGGGCGACCGGGGGCGGTCGCCCCTGCGGCGGTTGATGCACATCTCCGTGGGGGTGGGACCAGTGCCCGCTCGAGCGGCTAGTGCCGGTGAGCTCCGCCGTACTCCCAACCCTGAGAAGCCGTAATGCACGCCGCACCCTCAGAGGCCCGACTGAATTGCGAACCGTCACCCGCTCGGGTCGTCAGCTCACGGGTACAGAGGCCAGAACAACAAGATCAAGGGGGTCGCCACGAGCGCGATGATCAATTCCAGCAACAGCCCCATGCGCCAGTAGTCGCCGAACTTGTAGCCGCCCGGCCCCATCACCAGAGTATTGGATTGATGGCCGATGGGAGTTAGGAACGCACACGAGGCGCCGACGGCGATGGCCATCAGGAATGGATCGGCCGAGGTGCCCAACCCCTGCGCCACGCCTATGGCGATCGGCGCGGTCAGCACCACCGCGGCCGCATTGTTCACCAAGTCAGAGAGGAACATCGTCAGCACCAAGACAAGAACCAATACCCAGGATGCGGGCATTCGATCTGCGAGGCGAAGTAAGGAACCGGCGATCAACTGCGCACCGCCCGTGGTCTCCAGCGCCTCGCCCACAGGGATCATCGCGCCCAGCAGGATGATGATGCTCCAGTCGATGCTGTCGTATGCTTCGCGCAGGGAGACACACCCGGCCATCACCATGATTACGCAGGCCATGACGAAAGCGACCGGCGCAGGGACTAGGCCGAACGCGGTTGACAACAGGGCGAGACCGAAAACTGTGAGCGGCAGGATAAGCTGCCGCCGCTGGCCTATGCGCAATTCACGCTGCGCCAAGGGAAGGCACTCCAAGGTGGCCAGCACTTCCCTGGCCGTCTGCACATGGCTCTGCAGCAGCACCACGTCGCCCCCCTGCAAACGGATGCGATCCAGCCGCGAGCGTAGACGACGGCCCTGGCGCGACACTGCCAGGAGATTGACGCCGTGCCGCCTTCGAAGATCGAGACCGAAGGCGGTGCGACCGACCAGCGGTGAGTTGATCCCGATCACAGCCTCCATGAGCCCGACCTCGTCAGACTCTAGATCCTCGCGGACGATTCGCTCGCTGCCGACCAGCTCAAGCCGCGCCTTGGCCACGAGGGTTTCCAGGTTCTCGGCGTCAATCTGCAGAATCAGGATGTCGCCCTCACGAAACACGAGCCCCGGCGACGGAGCCAGGCGTCGTTCATTGCCGCGAACCAACCCCAGGATATTGACCCCGCCGTCGATGAAGGTATTGATCTCAGGCAGTCGCTTCCCGACCAGCTTGGACTCCTCCGGGAGGCGAACTTCAGTGACATACTTCTCGATCTCGAACAAGTCATGGGCCTCTGCGCTTCCCTGACGCCGTGGGATAAGCCGCCACCCGAGCAAGACTATGAACAGCAGCCCGACCAGCGCCACTCCAGCGCCGACAGGCGCAAACTGGAACATGCCAAACGGTGCAGCGCCGGTCTGAGAGCGGAACGAAGCGACGATGATGTTGGGCGGTGTGCCGATCAGCGTGGTCATACCACCCAGAAGCGAGGCAAAGGCTAAAGGCATGAGGAAGACCGAAGCCTGGACACCCTTCTTCCGGGCAACCTGTATCGCCACTGGCATCAACAGCGCCAGCGCGCCGATATTGTTCATGAACGCCGAAAGCGCCGCGACGATGCCGGTGAGAGCCGCCAACTGCACAATCACCCCACCCTTAAGACGCAACAGCCTTTCGCCGATCAGATCCACGATGCCCGAGTTCCGCAGGCCGCGGCTGATCACCAGAACGGCCGCCACGGTGATCACGGCGGGGTTACTGAAACCGCTGAAGGCGTGGCCCGCCGGGACAAGACCGGTCAAGACCACGATCATCAGCGCAACCAGCGCGACGATGTCATACCGCCACCGTCCGGTGATGAAGAGACCGAGCGTCACCAGGAGGGTGCCGAAGATAATCCACTGGTGGACGGGCATGACGATTCATCCTTGCCGGGTTTCGGCCTGGTTATGGAGAGAGGTACTGTGCGTCGCGAGAGCGCCTGCCAAGCAAGGCAATGATAATGACCCATGCCGTCTCACGCCAGATGAAGCGCCGCAAGTCTCTCCCCCGGAGGGATGCGGTTCCCAGAGCTAGGAGTGCGCAGGAGATGGATAGTGTCGGTTCAGGACAGTGACCCATTCCATCGGACTGAGGCTCCCTCGTGAAACAGCGACGTTCGGGGAGGATCGATCTTCAGTGGCCTCTCCTGTCTCGTTCTCCAAGTTCCACGTGGCAAGACTGTACGATGAACCATGGCGTTTGTATAGGACGAATCATATATATGACTCGTCCTATATTCAGAAGCAGTTTGGAGTGACTTCCGGAGGGACTCCTGCGGAGTTCACGGTGAAGACGGTGCGGCGTTCGCAGACTATCGAGAGATGATCTCTACGAACTCACTCGTACAGGTTCGCCAACCGTAGCGTCGCGACCAGGACCTGGCCGTCGCGGACCAGGCTCAGCTCATACTCCGTGCCCGCGGAAGCGCGGAGCATTTCGCGAATACGTAGAATACCACCCAGCTCCTCAGCGCTCTTTCCGTCGATAGCAGACACAACATCACCCCTCTGGATGCCGGCTATGGCTCCCGGGGTGCCCTCCGGTACGGTCAGAACCTCGACCTTTCTGCTCTCACCCATGATCACTTGCAGGCCGCTACGGTCGACCGGCGACTCCGTGTCGAAACCACCGCCCTTCTCGACGATCACCTGTTCCCGTGTGTAGTCAAGGAACAGGGTGAAGCGTGAGAGAAAGTCGTTCCCCGCGTTGCCGGTGATCTCGCTACTGGCGAATGACCCGGTTCCCTTCGCTGCAGGAATCTCTATCAGGGGTTTGATCACGGTAAGACCCGCCATGCTGATGGAGTCGAATTGGGCAGTCGTGGCCTCCTGGTCACCCCCCGCTCCGAATCCAATGCGGGTGACTCCCGCACGGCCCAACAGGCCATGCTCTTCGGCGTACGGATAGAAGAATGTCGTCCCGCCTGCACCAAGATCCAGGTCCCACAACCCGTGGTACCGCCCATCCACCGTGATGGGAATCTGGAGCATGTTCGACTTCGAGAGCGGAGCATCGAGTACGACGCCGTCCCCTGCATAGGAGAAGCTATCCGGATCACAGAAGGTGAGCCGCTCATTGGCGAAATCCACCTTGGTCACGAGCCGTGAAAGGAAGTCGTACCCGAGGATTCCACCGACCTCGAAGCCGAGGACCTTTCTCATCATATCGTTCAAGCTGAACACGGCCACCGTCTGGGAATCGAACTCAACGCCACCGATCTCGAAAGGTGGCAGCCTGGACAAGGAGAACTCCGCGGTGCTGGTCGCGCCCCTTCCGACGAGCTTCCCCTCTTGGGGGAGGTCCAGCGCAGTCGCGAACTCCTTCTCGATTACGGTCGCCCCTGCGCCCGAATCCAGAATCCACAGGCGGCTCTGTCCTCCGACGGTCAACGGAAGGTACACATGCCGCTCGATGAACTGGAAGGCCACCTCGACGCAGGCCAACCCCGGAGGAAAGCGAAAGTCCCGCGCACGTTCCTGCGGCGGTTCGAACAGTGCCTGGTCCATCGGTGCGTTGACCTCAAGCGAGACGATACGTATCGTGGTGCTCTGGCTGGTTGGGAGCTCGAGTTGTTCCACGGTGAATGGATAGAGAACTCCCTCGACGTCACGATAGTCCCGGTTCACGGTATGAACCTCGCCGTCGGGCTTGACCACAATGCTCTTGATCAGGAGGTACGATGTCGTGTCGTAGTAGTCATTCTGGATGAAGCTGTTGATCGTATTGGTCGTCGTGAGTACGTGGCAGATCGACCCGGCCGCGGTGTCCTCCCGGGCATAGGTGACGGTGAAGACCGCGGAGCCTCGCTTGATGTGTTCGCGCGTCGCTTTCAAGACCTCCAGTTGGCGTTCCTTGACCGTTGCCGCATCCCGGGCGATCTGCAGTTTGCCGTTCTGATCCACCCGCCAGGCATAGTCGCCATTGTCCCCTGATACTTGACTGATGACCTGTATGTCGAACTCCTGGCGTGACTTGTCGGGCAGCATGCTCCAGGTCTCAATGGTTCCGCCGAGCCCGGTGCCTTCAAGCACCAGAGTCCCCTTGGAGTGAATCGCCTGGTGAGAGTCTATGGCCGTCCATCCTCCCATTGCGACGATGTGTTGGTCAAGGATCACATAGGGATCGGGGGTCTCAGACAGGCCGACAGCCGCGGTCTCCACGACCGATAGCACGAGTAACCCAATGTGCACTGTGTTCACGTCTTCTTCCTCCCATTCCTCAACGGGTGCGCAACCTCGCCACGCGTTCTTTTGGCCCGCGTTCAGCGTCGCAAGGCTGCCTTGGTGAAGATATGATCAGGTATCTCCTGGTCGAACTGTATCCCGGTCATCCTGAATTCGGTGCCATCGCCCTGCTTCAGCATATCCTTGAAGAGAATGGTAGTGGGGAACCAACGGCCCTCGATCTGCATGACATCGGAGAACGACGTGCGTTTCAAGAGCTGGCCGCTCTTGGCGTAAAGCTCCTCCCGCAGGGGCACGTAGCGCTCGGTGTCGATCCATATCGTGCGTGAACCGTAGGCGATATCGGTGACGCGTGCTTTGAGATGCAGCACATAGGTTTCGCGGTCATCGACGAAGTCTTCGCCCCGCAATTCGGCGGTGTACACGTCGGTGAGCCTGCGGTCTTCCATCATGTCTTCATACGAGAGATCGGAACCCATGACCGACTGCCTGAGCATGTGGCCGGAAATCTGGATGATGCGGTCGGTGGGAGGAGAGTAGATCCAGAGCTGATCTTCCAGCTTCAGCATCTTCGTCCCCGCCTCCCGGGCCGGTGAGAGGTACTCGGTGAAGGATTGCCTGTCGCCCACGGAGTAGGTACGGGAAGTCATGGTGCGGCTGCCCCGCCGTCCATGAATGGTCATCCTCGACTCCACGATGCGATTCTCGGAATGCATGTTGCGGTCTACCCGCTCCAAGATGACGTCGGCATTGGGCTGGGTGCATGCTTCAACCCCAAGGAGCAGCACGCCGACTGCCGCCAGAAGACCTGATCCACTGATACTCACTGCTCGCTCTCCCTTCTGTCAGGCCTCCAACTCCTTGAAGAGCTGGGACGTCTGCCTCCGGAAAATGCCGATCCCCGAAAGGGCGGTCCCGATCACGGTAGCGGCCAGCCCGGGGATGAAGCCGATATAGTAGGCCGGCGGCGTGATGCGGGCCCTGATGGTCGTGGGGAACATCAGGGATGCGCCTTCCATCAGACCCTCGACATTGATGCCATACTCCTGGAGGAGCCAGGCGACGAACAGGCCCAGGGCGGTGCCGATCACCGAACCCGCGATACCGATACAGACTGATTCGTAGATCATGGTTCGGTATACATGGCCCTTTTCTTCACCCATGGCCAGGCGCACGCCTATCTCCCCATACCGGCGCAGCCCACCCAGGAGGCCGGCATTCCACAATACCAGAGCCATCGCGACGACGAACACCAGGGAGATGTAGCCCGCCCAGACTTGGCCGAACTGCACATAGGGACCCATGCTCCCTTGCTGACTCAGTGCCTTCATCAGGGGTGCGAACTCGTCGGGATCGCTTTGGTATGCCGCATTGAACGCGTCAGCAGTGTGCCGGGCTGTGGCATCATCATAGAAGCCGCCGGGCAGAAACCCTACGATCTCCCCGGCGGCATCAGGCATGTCCAGGGCAAGGCGGGCGTCCTCGATATCGAGGATGAGGGTGCCGCGGTCCAGGATATCCATTCCGAACAAAAGGGTTCCGGCGACCCGGAAGTTGTGCATGACCATGCTGCCGTTCATGCTGACGCCGATGAGTGTAATATCGTCGCCGGGCTCGATGAGCAATCTCTGAGAGAATGCCTCACTGATCAGCGCCTCGCCCCTCTCCTTGGGTAAGCCACCTCTGATCAGCGCCCGCGGCAGTCCGAGCCGCTGTATTTCGTTCGAGTCTTCGGACAGCAAGTCCAACGCGAGGCCGACGGCCGGCCCCTGGGCGCGGGTTTCGCCCTGCTCATCGGGCACATCAATTAGGCCGCCGAACCGGATGCGCGGCGCCCATTCCATGGCCGGGAACCTCTCCGAAAGCTCCTCATTCAGGGTGGACACCTCGAGCAGAGCCAGGTCGTTGGGCAGTAGCTCCGCCTCCTCGGCATACGCTCTGGTCATGACCTTCACATGGCCGTACGAGAACGTGGCGTTCATCTCGAGGGTCTCGCCCATGAAACCCTTGACATACGCATGCATCGCCACGGTGAGCATCACACCGAGGGTCACTACGATGACGGGCAACCTGCTACGGCTCTTGTCACGGATCAGCCCCTTGATCAGGAATCGTATCACTGCAGCTTCCCTCTCAGGGCATCGGTGGGGTTCATTCGTGCGATTCTCCGCGAAGGCACATAGCTGACGACGGCCGTGGCCAAGGTCACCAGCAGCGCCGTGGACACCACCAGGCCCACCGTGTATACAGGATAGAGGGTTTGCGCCATGGCCATGCCGAACTCACTGGCTTCCATGGGTATGGTCCATCCCGCCTTGGCCTGCCAGGCTAGGAAGGGCAGGCCGTACAGCGTGGCGACGAAGGCGGCCAACACCGCGTGCATGGCGCCTTCCACGGTGAAGAGCCCAACAACCTCCTTTCGGGTATAGCCCAGGGCGATGTATGTGCCGATTTCTTTCTGGCGCCGGAAGATGGAGAGGACCTGCGTGTCAAAGATGGCCAGCATGGCCAGCAAGAGCAGGACGCCGTAGAAGATCGACTGCCCCACTGTCTTTGCCTTGATCATGTCATCTACCTGGCGAGTCAGCTCCGCCTTCGTCTTCAATATCCATCCCTCGATTTCCGGCCTCTGGGACCGGCCGTCACGAAAGGTCAGGATGGTCGCCTGGTCGTGCATCACCGCCATCTTTCGCAGGCGTTCCAGCGGGACATACACCTGCCCGGCTTCCGCAGACGGCACATTGGAGGAGAAGACCGCCGTGATCAGGATCTGTGCGGCATCGAACGTGCCGTTGGTATCACGCCAACGGATCATCACCCGGTCGCCCTGTCCAAGGCGGGTCCCGTTGGCCATGACCGCCCCGATCATGGCGGGGATGGCATCGGTATCGGCGTCGAGTTCTCCGGTGGGCAGCTTCCAGATGGTCTGGGCGGGGTTGATGCCTTTGATCACGACAGATTGCATGCGACCCCGGGGAAAGATGTGCCCCGGCACGACCAGAACAGGCTCCATGTCCCCGGCTTGGATCTCGTCTTTGACGTGGGAGGGAACCGGGGCATGGCTGTCGCTGAGGCTCAGGGGGTCATAGGGATCGTAGAGGTGATGCCAGTATTGCCCGCCGCCGATCTCGTAGTCGGTCATGTCATTCTTGGCCTGGTGATCCCAGCCGACCATGATTCCCTTGAGCCAGATTATCACGACAAAGGAAAACGACAGCACGAGCGCGTTCAACCAGGTGCGCAGCCCGGCCCCGATCAAGTTGCGCACGGCCAGTCTTAGTGCGAGTAGCATTGCCGCCTAGTCTTTCCGGACGGTTTCGTCTCTGTCGACCCTGCCGTCGAGCAGGTAGATCATGCGGCGCAGATAGCCGATGACCTTGTCGTCGTGGGTGGCGAAGAGAAGGGTGGTGTGGAGTTCACGGTTCAGCGTTTCCATGGTCTTCAGGATGTGATGGGAATTGGCCGCATCCAGATTGGCCGTTGGCTCGTCGGCCAGCACCAGCGGCGGTCGCTTGACCATGGCGCGGGCGATGGCCACCCTTTGACACTCGCCGCCTGAGAGCTGGGGCGGCTTGGATTTCTCCTTGTCCACAAGCCCGACCCATTCCAGCGCATCCATGACCATCCTCCTGCGCTGGGAACCGTTGTGCTTCAACAGCAACAGCGGGAACTCCACGTTCTCGTACACCGTGTGCACCTGCAGCAGATTGTAGCTCTGGAAGATGAACCCTATGCTCTCTTTTCGAAGTTGGGCGGCTTCCTTGGCACTGAGTGTGCCGATGGAGTTGCCCAGTACGTTCACCCAGCCTTCGGTAGGTACATCCAGCGAACCGATTATGTTGAGCAGGGTGGTCTTGCCTGACCCGCTGGGGCCGACAAGACCGGCGAACTCGCCCTTGCCGAACGTCAGGGTGATTCCCCTGAGAGCCGTGAACTCCCCCTTACCCATCGGAAACCGTTTCACGAGGCCTTGGATCTGTATGATCTCGCTAGTTCCGTTCATAGTTCTCTGACTCCTGCAGGCATCAGGGTGTGCTCCTCCTGCTGACACTACCCAGATGCCGCGGTTCAGGGTTCAGTCGTGCCTCGGTTGAGAGAACATGAGACTCCCCGGCAGCGAGGGAATCCCTTCGGGACCGTAGAATGCGGGCACGGACGCCGCCCGATACGAGCCGCAACGCACTGTGGAGTGCGCACGCTTGCGTGCGCTTTGGTTCGCGGGAGCTCAGCTCCCGCTCGTGAGAGCGTTGCCGAGCCACCGCACTCCGCAGGGATCCAGCAGGCCGCAGGCAGAAGCCTATCAAATCCATACGATCGCCCATCCCCATCATTCCAGCATTCCCCACTCTCAACCTCCAAAACTCTGACAGCGCGGGCGGCAGAGGCCCGACCTTGTTCCCGAGAACATGCAAAGCTCGTACTCGTACTCGACTGCGTCGGCTCGTCGATTACGACAACGACAACGGTAGCGATACCGACCCCGCCCCGGCGGGCGGCCAGGGGCCAAAATGGACAGAGTAGGAGGGCCTTCAGGCCCGACAGAGGTGGCGTGTCGCGGCTGTGAAGCCGGTCGCCCCCGCACGGCTGGGCGGGCATGATAGCTGAGGGCCAATGGCTGACGGCCGATAGCTGACAGCCGATAGCCAACTGCCTGCCGTACTCTCACCCTTGAAAACCCTGAGTGCCCCGCACCCTCGGAGGCCCGACTGAACCCTGAACCCTGAACCCTGAACCCTTTCTCCTACTCCTCTCTATCTTACCCAAAGCGACTCGCCGCATTTCTCCCCGGACGCGTGGGCAGACACCTCCTGTTAGTGGTGGAACACCACCATGACCTGGAAGCCTCTTTTGGCGAGCATGTCGGCGCTATCCGACCGCTGCGGCAGCGGACCGGTCTTGGGATTCCAGAATGCCATCAAGTGAAAGGTGAAGCTATCGAGCTGCCGTCGCCAGCTCACAAACGCATAGGAGTCTTCCTTCGTCCAGTTCCGATAGAGGATGGCGCTGATGCTGTCAAGGATATTCAGGGGATACAACAGGGATACTGCGGAGATATGCGTGGCACTGCCGAAGGTGAAGGGATCACGGTCGTAGGAGACGAGCAACTGCTCCGCAATGGCGTTGAGACCATTGCCCAGCCCGAAGGTGTAGTCAGCGCCAAGGTTCAGGATATGCTGGTTGGTATACGAACCGATATCCCTGCGGGTGGACATCCAGGTTCCTTCCAGCCACAGGCCGATTCCCACGTCGACCTTGGCATCCACGCCCCATCGGTTCTCAGAAGCGTGCGAATCGCCCACACCGGAGAGCCCCGGGGATGTGAGATCAGCGGTGCGGTGATGGAAAGACAAAGCCGCTTCGCCTCGCGGCACCGGGACTTGTGCCCTCCCACCGAACTCCGGAGTGTTCGTGGCCGTCCGGCACAGCTCCCAGGATTTCGGCCCTTCATTACCATAGAGCCCCCAGAGCCAGATGTTGGCGTTGCTGAGGAAGTAGTAACGGCCCAGAAGGCCCCACACCCCATTGGTGATCTGCAGCGGATCGCGGGGGTCCACCTGGTCGAACCACATGAGCGGGCGAAGCACAGAGGCCGATCCGAAGTTGATCTTCTGGAGGCCAAGCCGCAGTTCCATCCGGGGCATGGCGACGCGCGCCCAGGCCCGGTAGGCCCTCAAGGCACCTTCGGTATGCGTGCTGTCGAAAGGATGCAGCCCCCCGAGGCCGTGGATGGTGGCTGACAGCTCACAGTCGAACCGGCGGTCTCCTTCACGAAGCAGTGGAAAGTTGACCTGGGGCGTGTACCGTGCCCCCAGCCACACAGAGAGCTCCTCATCCGGGTTCACATCGATCCAGGCCGAAGCCTGTCCCTGAAACGAAAGGGCAGGCTCCGCCCACAGCTCGCCACCCAGCAGCAGCATGCCAAGCCATATCCAACACCGCCAGCCAGCTACACAGACGCCCTCTCGTGGGCTTGTCCGCCTGGGTGACCGGTGTGGATGATTCCCCTTCATGGCACGCCTGCGAGCAGAGGCACGTAGTCAGGGCTTTCCGAAATCGTAGTATGGCTCGTACCGGCCACTACCTTCAGCGAGGCGACGCCGGGGTGGAATCTCTGGCACAGGGCCTCTGTGCTGCTGCGCGGGATGACCTCGTCGTGCTCGGCCGCGATGATGAGTGTCGGTGCCCGTATGTGCGGTGCGTGACGCCATGACTCAAACGGGTCGCGCAGAAGCCAGCGAACCGGCAGGTAGGGGAACTGCCGTGAGGCGAGTTCCCGGAGGCTCGCGAACGGCGTGACAAGGACCAGGCGCGCCACTGGCCTAGCCCGCGCCACCTTGATCGCGACACCTGCGCCCAGACTCCTTCCGACCACAACGATGCGGTGATGATCCCCCTTGACCTTGTCGAAGAGGGCCAGGGCATCGGTGGTCAGTGCGGCCTCGGAAGGCCTCCCTGTGCTTCCCCCGTAGCTTTGGTAGTGCAGCAAATAGACGGCATGGTCCGGTAAGGCGGCTGAGACGCTCGGAAGGCTGAGCGACACGTCTTCCGCATTGCCGCCGAAGTAGATCACCGCACAGGGCCCGCGGTTGAGACGCGCGGTGATGACTATCGCGGCCTCGCCGGAGTGCAGCAGTATCGTCGTGGCGCCGTCCATAGGCGATCGCGACTGAGGATAGTAGATCAGTCTCCGCTGGAAGAGGAACAACACCCCGCATAGCGCACAATAGAGGAATACGCCGCCGGCGAGGAGGGTGGCTATGGCTCGTACCATACCGGCCACTACGTCCTATGCGGGAATGCCACCACCGTTCCCTTTCATGGAGTGGCAGTATGCGCAGGAACCGACAAGGCCTTCGTGGAGCCGGGGTACCGGGCAAAGAATCGGTCCTTCTCGATCACCAGGCAGGCGACCGGGCCGCCGTAGCAGCTCGACATGCCGACATCGATGAGGATAACACGGCCGCCGCACCGCACCTGAATGCCATCCTTGAAGACCGTGTGGCCCGCAACCACAGCCCTGGCGCCGTGGAACCGAAGCGCAGACTCCAGTTTCTCCTCTAGATCGTCAGGATCGCACCGCGCGAGGCTGCGCGTCCAGAGCGCTCCCTCGCGGTTCACCGACATGGCAGGCGAAGCCCTTCCCGCGAGCTCGGCGCGGATGGCCGCATTGATCGTCTCCAGGGGGAGGGGGGGAGCATCCAGAGGCAGGCCGCCATGCACGAAGAGCACGTCGTTTAGTCGAATGACCGCGTTGTGGCCGCAGATCCAACGGCCATACGCGCCTCCTGGGCTCAGGGCTCGCTCGAACTCCTCCTGTCCCCCATGGGATTGGACCTCGCCCGGATGCACGTAGCGGTAATCCTTCTGCAGGATCATCGCTTCGTGGTTCCCGATGAGAGCGTGCACGCGCCCTCCGGCCTTCAGGGCCTGCTCTTCCAAGCTTATCAGGAGATCCATGGCCTTGCGCGAGTCCGGCCCTCGGTCGAGCACGTCACCCGTGTGCACCAGATGAGTCCTTCCGCCGATCCACTGATTCTGCGCATCGATGACCTGCCCAAGTTGCAGGGCACGGACCAGTTGATGGTAGTCGCCATGTATATCACCGATGGCCACCACCCGCTCCACGTCGGTCCATACGCAGGGAACATCGCCCGCGGGACCGCACCGGGCGATCAGAAACAGGCAAGGAAAGAGAAAGGACAGGCTGCGGAAGCGAGGCCTCAATTGCATGGGTTGTGTCTCCTGTGAGCTGACATGCATCATGATACGAAATCCGAGTGCACGGCCGCAAGCTTGACTCCACCTCTCCCTGCCGCTTGTCCGCAGGTGGCGGGCACCCATCCTCCGCCCGACCGATTCGGGCATGTGTTCCCATTCAGCATTCAGCATTCGCTTGGGCTTCCCAGTGCGCGCGACGCATTCGGGTCTTTCGAGGTGGTAAGTTCAAACCTGTTGCAAAGCAGGGGATCTGCGGATGTATGCTATTCGGGAACCGGTCACGGTCCCGCTCGCAGGCTTGAGGATTTTGAGTTCAGGCCGAACCGCATGCTCCCGAAGAAGCCACCGGCCGGGGGAGGGCGTGCGCTGATTTAGCTTCGTGCGTGTCGTTTTTGGTCAGCCTCCTTTGCCTTCCCAGGCAAACCGGGTTACTTCGTACGCTGTCTCATGACGTGAGTTGCGGAAAGGTACGCAATCCGGAAGGGTTCCCCCCAAGGAGTCGAGAGCCGGGTGCCGACCTGCCTGATGGGTCGGCCTCCGCCTTGCGTTCATGGCGCTCATACCCCAGTAAAAATATACCACACGAGAGAGGACGCTTGTGAGAATTGCCCTTGTGGTTCCCCCGTGGGGACCTGACATCATTAGAGCGAAGGACACGAGAGGCATCTCTGGATGCTGGCCCACGCCGGGCCTGCAATACGTCGCTGCCGTACTCCGCGACGCCGGCCACGAAATTCTCTTTCTCGAGGGTTTCTTCTACGGCAATGATGAAATGCTTCAGAAGATCGCGGATTTCAAGGCCGAGGCCCTCGGTGTATACGTGATAAGCCTACTCTGGGACAAGGCACGATCTCTCATCGAGGAGGTCAAGAAGGCTTTCCCCTCCATATTCACATTCATCGGTGGACATGGCGCCAGCGCATTGCCCGAGATCTTGATGAGAGACACCGATGCTCTGGACGTCATCATAATCGGGGAGGGGGAGCTGACATCCAGGGAACTCATCGAGGCGCTGGAAACGAAGCAAGATCTCCGTGCGGTCAAAGGCATCCTGTTCAAAGACGGCAACAACCTTCACAGGACACCGCCCAGGGAACTCATCGACAATCTGGACCAGCTCCCCTTCCCGGCCGTGGACCTCTGCGAGATGAAACGGTACTACCCGAGCTTCGAGCAAGTCTCCACCGTACCCGTCATGCAGATGCTGGCCAGCAGAGGCTGCAATGGTACGTGCCTCTACTGCTACAAGATGTATGGCAGCAGGATCCGCCTCCGAAGCCCGGTACGTGTCGTGGACGAGATGGAGTACTATGTAAGAACCTACGGCGCCAAAGAGATCAAGTTCTGGGACGAGCATTTCTCATACGACCATGCGCACGTCTACGCCATCTGTGACGAGATCATGAGAAGGAGACTGAAGATCCGTTGGTGGGTCTCATGCAGAGCCGATTCAGTCGACCTTGCCCTCCTCAAAGCCATGAAGAGGGCCGGGTGTTGGTGCATAAACTACGGAGTGGAGAGCGGCGTACAGAAACACTTGGACACCCTTCTGAAACGGGAAACGCTGGATCAGATCGCCGACGCCGTGAAGCTGACCCACAAAGCCGGAATAAAGACCCATACCACCTACATTTTCGGCATACCTGGCGAAACCTTCGAAGACGGGTTGAAGACCATTGAATTCGCAAAGAAACTGAACTCCTTCACCGTTGAGTTTTTTCCCATCACACCGTTCCCCGGAACCGCCCTCTACAAAGGCGTGAATAAGGGCCTATTTGGAACGATGTCGGCGAACCTCTCCGATCAGGGTATGCTGCTTGACCGCCCTTGCTTTGTGCCTTTCACCATGACCGCTGATGAGATAATGGAGTTACGGAGACTGGCCTATATGAAGTACTTCCTAAGGCCTCGGTTTCTTATCTATAGATTCACACACATAATGTCGCTGTTTCAGGTACGGGCCATTTTCCATGGAGCAGGGAGCCTGTTCCAGATGTTCCGGGAACAGGTGGAAGCCCTCTGGAAGAAAACGGCGCACGTCTTTCATTCTTGATGCCGCGGGCGTGGGGGCCGAGGCGACTGAAGCTGGCGGATACAGAGGCAGCGTGTGGGACACTGGCGGACTGGCATATCGAGCCCCTTCGCCGAGCGCGAATCCTGAGCGCCCAGCAGCTCCCCGTCTCGTAAGTCGGAGTCCTGCATAGGTCCCAGCTCCATGACCATGGTTGCCTTCACCTCCCGAAAGCTCCCCCAGGGTAGCGCTCTGTCCGGCCTGAACCCGAGCCCAGCGGTGCCGGGAGCCGACTGAGTCTGCCGATGGAGACCCGCTATCCCGCATTGACCCGGGGGCCGTATCGAAGCTATATTGATACGATGCTATAACCACACACCGAGGTAGTTCTAGAAGAGATGATGACTCCCACACTCGATTCTCGCCATGAGGCTGTTCTCGAGGTCGTTGTCGAGCACCATGTCATGACCGCGCGGCCGGTGAGTTCCGCCGTGGTTGCGCGCCGGTCGGGCCTGAGGCTCAGCTCGGCGACCCTACGTACGATCATGGTGGGGCTTGAGGCTGAAGGACTGCTGCATCAACGTCATACATCCGGCGGCCGGATCCCCACTGACAGAGGATACCGCCTGTACGTGGATAAGCTCATGAGGGTCCGTGGCCTGACCACCGGAGAAAAGCGCCTGATCTTGTCTTCCATGCGGGACGCATGCCGTGAGGTCGATGACATCCTCAAGGCTGCCTGCAATGTTCTCTCCAGAATCTGGGGACAGCTCGCCGTGGCTCTCGGGCCCTCGGCTACCGAGGGAGTCCTCCGGCGTATCGATCTGGTCCCCGTGGCCTCCGACCGGGTGTTGGTCGTAGTGTCCGTGGCCTCCGGCGTCATCAGAACCGTGCTGGTGGATGCGGTGCAATCCGTGGATGCCCTGCGTCTTGAGACGGCAACGCGTCGGATGAACGAACGCTTGGCAGGGCTGGCTCTTTCGGATGCGCTGCACATCGTAGCCTCGGAGCCCCATGAGTTCTGCGCCGATGATTCGTCGGTGCGGCAGGTGCTTGTTCGATTGGCTGGCCGCTCGTCTGTATCCAAGCTAGAGGGCGGGCTCTACGTTGACGGGGCTTCCCGCCTGTTCACACAGCCAGAGTTCGAATCAGGTGCTATGATGGGGACGTTCTTGCGGGTAGTTGAGGCGAAGGAGCAGCTTATCCGGGAGCTGACTCTGCACCGGCATCACACCGTACCCATGGTCATCATCGGAAGCGAGAACGCGGCGGATGAGCTGAAGCACTGCAGCATGGTGACCGCGGGCTATCGGGTGGGCGATTCATCGGGGGCATTGGGGATTCTGGGGCCGATCAGAATGCCGTACTCAAAGCTTCTGCCTGCCGTTCAGTTCGTCGCCGGAACGGTGGGTGACCTGCTGTCTCAAGGTCGTGCCTGACGATAGGCGGGCGCCGCCGATTCACGTCCCGGATCGATACATGAAAATGATCTGTTCTTTGGAGGTTGTGCGTGGACGATAGCACCCCAGACGTCCCTCAGGACATCGAGACACCTGCGAAGCACCCACGCAGAGGAAGAGGCAAGGCCCTGGCTGAACAAGTGCGCCGTCTCAAGGAAGATAAGGCCGGGATGGAACGCCGCGCCGACGAGCTTGCCGCGCGAATCGCCGAATTAGAGGATGAGCGCCTGAGGCTTCTCGCCGAGATGGAAAACATGCGCAAGCGATCCCAGCGAAGGCTGGAGGATGAGCGCTGGGGATTGCTGGCTGAAATCTCACGCCCGGTTCTCGAGGTGGCCGACAACCTGGAGCGGGCAGCGCACATGGGGGAAGCAACCGGTGCCCAGGAGGCAACGGTCTCCGGCATACGAATGGTGCACAGCCAGCTGCTTGAAGTGCTCCTTCGGTGGGGTGTCGCGCCCATAGACGCGGTAGGCCGTGACTTCGATTTCAACTTTCATGAAGCCATCGCCCACGCGCCCTCTCAGGGTGCCCGCGACAACGAGATACTCACGGAGGTATCCCGGGGCTACCTTCTCAACGGGCGCCTTTTGCGTCCCAGCAAGGTCGTCGTCGCCAAGGGCGCCGAGCAGGACCAGGCGGAGGCGTCCCCGTGAAGAGGCTTACCATCGCCACGGAAGCCTATCGGCATCCGCATACGAAGAGGGCAAGGGGGTTAGAGAGCCATGGGTAGGGTTGTAGGGATCGATCTGGGAACCACCAACAGCTGTGTCGCGGTCATGGAGGGCTCCGGCGCGGTAATCGTGCCCAGTGCCGAGGGAAGCAGAGTGACACCCTCCATCATTGGTTTCACTCCCGAGGGGGAACAGCTGGTAGGAGAGGTCGCCAAGCGGCAGATGGTCATGAACCCTCTGACCAGCGTGCACAGCATCAAGCGATTCATGGGCAGGCGGTTTTCGGAGATCACCCGCGAGTCGGAGATGGTGCCCTACCGGGTGGTCGAGGGTAAGAACGGCGATGTGCGAATCATCCTGGGCGAGAGAGACCTGAGCCCACCACAGGTCAGCGCCATGATCCTGCAGGCCTTGAAGCGTCGTGCCGAGGAATTCCTTGGCGAGACCGTCGACCGGGCGGTAATCACGGTTCCCGCATACTTCAACGACGCCCAACGACAGGCGACAAAAGACGCCGGCCGCATCGCGGGGCTGGAGGTCCTTCGGATCATCAACGAGCCAACAGCCGCTGCCCTGGCGTACGGCCTGGAAAAGAAGCGGGATCAGAAAATCGCAGTGTTCGACTTGGGCGGCGGTACATTTGATATTTCCATTCTTGAGATGGGAGACGGCTTCTTCGAGGTCAAGGCGACCAATGGTGATACTCATCTGGGCGGCGACGACTTCGACCAACGACTCGTGGATTGGCTGGCCAAGGAGTTCGAGAAGGAACATGGGATAGACCTCCGGAAGGACCCGACCTCGCTACAGAGACTCCGCGAAGCCGCGGAACGGGCCAAGTGCGAGTTATCCAACGTACTTCAGACCACGGTCAACCTTCCCTTCGTCGCCGCAGACCAGGAAGGACCAAAGCATCTCCTCTCAATAGTCACCAGAGCCCTTTTTGAGCGGCTGGTGGCGGATCTCATCGAGAGCACTGAAGACCCCTGCCGACAAGCCCTTGATGACGCGGGCCTTGCTCCTTCCCAACTGGACGTGGTGATCCTGGTGGGCGGCTCGACGCGAATCCCGGCCGTACGGGAGAAGGCCCGTGAGATCTTTGGCAAGGAACCATTTCAGGGCGTGAACCCCGATGAAGTAGTCGCCGTGGGCGCCGCGATCCAGGCAGGCGTGCTGGATGGGCAGGTGAAAGACGTTCTTCTACTGGATGTGACCCCGCTCTCGCTAGGCATCGAGACCGCGGGCGGGGTCTTCACTCGTCTCATCGACCGGAATACGACCATACCTACCCGTCGCAGCCAGGTCTTTTCGACCGTAGTGGACAATCAACCGGCAGTCAGCGTGCATGTGCTGCAGGGTGAGCGCCCGATGGCGGGGGACAACCGCACTCTGGCCCGCTTCGAACTGGTCGGCATTCCACCGGCACCCCGGGGCTTGCCCCGTATCGAAGTCATGTTCGACATCGATGCCAATGGAATCGTGAGCGTCTCTGCCAAGGATCTCTCCACCGGCAAGGAGCAGAAGATCCGAGTGCATTCCTCCAGCGGGCTCACCGAAGAGGAAATCCAGCGGATGATCCGAGACGCCGAGCAGTTCCAGGAGGAGGATACCCGCAAGAGCGTTCGTGCCCAGCTGAGAAACCAGGCTGACGCCCTCCTCTATGACACTGAGTCGGTGATGACGGAGCAGGGTGCCCGGCTTCCCCCGACGGAGTGTCTTCGGCTGACTGACGCTCTTCTGAACCTGCGGAGCCAGCTATCCCAAAGCGATGAGGAAGGCGTGCGTCTCGCCATGCGTGAGTTGAGCCAGGCAAAGATACCGTTGGACGAACTGGTCTTCGGCGGTCAATCATCGGGAACAGAAGGTGGCCAGGAAACGGACGCGGAGGCAGAGGCAGAGGCAGAGGCAGAAGTAGAGGAAACGCCCGACTCGTGGTCGTGGCGCTGAAAGCCGGACGGTCCGACCGAAATAGATACCGACGCATGGAGGATTGTGGCAATCAAACGCGATTACTATGAGGTTCTTGGCCTCAGCAGAGGAGCCTCGGAGGAAGAGATCAAGAAGGCCTACCGTAAGCTGGCGCTCAAGTACCACCCGGACAGGAACCCGGGGGACAAAGATGCCGAGGAGAAGTTCAAAGAAGTCGCCGAGGCGTACGAGATACTGAAGGATGCCGAAAAGCGCTCCCGGTACGATCGATTCGGTCATGAGGGGCTGCGCGGCAGCGCCGCGGCGGGCGGGCCTGGATTCGGCGGATTCGACCTGTCTGATGCCCTGCGTTCCTTCCTGCGGGATTTTGGTGCAGGGTTCAGCTTCGGAGACCTCTTTGGCGAGGAGGGGAGGGAGGCAACCGGCCCGCGCCGGGGTAAGGACATACAGATTAAACTCCCCTTGACGCTGCAAGAGATCGCGTCAGGAGTCGAGAAGACACTCCGCATCACGCGCCATGAACCGTGCCAGGCCTGCGGCGGCACGGGGGCGAAGCCGGGAACGACGCCCACCACGTGCCACACCTGCAAGGGCAGCGGGCGGGTGAAGCGCGTCGCTTCGTCATTGTTTGGCCAAATGGTCCGGGTCGAGGCGTGTCCGACATGCCACGGGGAAGGATCTGTCATTGCAGAACGGTGCGAGACCTGTGGAGGCACAGGCACGCAGGAGGGAAAGGCGACGGTATCGGTGCGAATCCCCGCCGGCGTGGCCACAGGAAACTACCTCACCCTCCGAGGTCAAGGGCATGCCGGGTTCAAGGGTGGGGGGCGTGGCGACGCCCATGTGCTCATCGTGGAGAAGGAAGATGCCCACTTTGAGCGTCAGGGCGACGATATTGTGTGCCGCCTTGCGGTGAGCTTCGCGACCGCGGTAATTGGTGGGGAAATTGAGGTGCCGACCCTGACCGGGCGCGTCAGAGTAAAGATCCCCCCGGGTACGCAGTCTGGAAAGGTATTCAGGATGAGGGGCAAGGGGTTACCTCATCTCAATGATTCGCGGCGGGGCGACCTGAATGTACAGGTGGTCGTATGGGTTCCCGAACACCTCGGCCGCTCGGAGACCACACGGCTTCAGGAACTCGCCAAATCGGGCCGTCTCGATCCGCCCACGGAGCTTATTCCCCGGAGGCACATGTCCCGGGACGGGCTTTGAACCAACGCCTACCGGGCATCGTGCTTCGGCAGAACGTGCCCCATGGAGAGGAGGTGGTGCCATCCAGGGCGGAAGCCCATCGCTTGAGACGAGTTCTAAGGCTCCCTGAGGGATCCACTGTGCGCGGGCTCGCGCCCGATGGTACCGTCGTGGTCCTTCAGTTGCTTCGCACATCGGATGGGGAGATCCGGCTGCGGGCAATCGGTCATGAAACCCCCGTGCGTACCTCTTCAGGAGGCCTGACGGTTGCCTTGGCGCTTATCAAGCGGATGGCGCACCTTGACTTCGTGATAGAGAAGGGCACCGAATTGGGCGTGTCGGCGTGGTGGGCCGTACTCACCGCACACTGTGCTGATGCGGGTCTCATGCGATCGTATGTCCACCGCCTTGCCCGGTGGCGACGAATCGCGGAGGCGGCATCCCTCCAGAGTGGCCGCTCAGTCGTGCCGGAGATACGCGGTGTGCTTTCATGGGAGGAATTGCTCCGTGAAGCAGGTGCATGCCCGCGGCGGTACGTTGCTGTTCCCCACGCGAAGATCAGGCTAAGAGATACGCCGCGGCAACCGTCTTCCCGCGCGCTGTTTCTTGTGGGTCCAGAAGGCGGATGGAGTCGCGCGGAAGAGTCGTCCTTGCAGGAGGCCGGCTTCGTCCCGGTAGCCCTGGGGCACACTGTGCTCCGCAGCGAGACTGCCGCCTTGGTCGGTTCGGTGCTTCTTGCGCCCTAGTGTTTGCATTCTCGTGCCGGGAGCATTCTCGGCTGAACCGTTGTCAGTAAAGGAGGACATCTGTGTCGTCTATTCGTGTGAAGGACAATGAATCATTCGAAGGCGCCCTGAAGCGCTTCAAGAAGAAGATCGAGAAGTCGGGGGTTTTGTCGGATCTTCGGAGGCACCAGCACTTCGAGAAGCCCAGTGTCCGCCGCAAGCGCAAGCTGTACGCGGCCCGCCGCAAGATGCGACAGCAACAGCAGTTGCAGAAGTAATCCCGTGCTCTCCGAGCGACTGGCCGAAGATCTGAAGGGCGCGATGAAGGCCAAGGATGATGTGGCCCTGCGCACCGCGAGGATGCTGCGAACCGAGTTGCGGTATCGGGAGGACGAGGTGCGACGCCCCCTCAAGCCGGAGGATGAGGTCGCCGTGGTGCGAACCGCAATTCAGAGGAGGCGTGACGCGGCGGGCCAGTTCCGTGCTGCCGGCAGGGTGGATCTGGCGGTGAATGAAGAGGCCGAGGCCGAGTTCCTCAACCGGTACATGCCCGAGCAACTGGACGAGACGGCCGTCGAAGCCCTCATCACGACGGTGCTGGCCGAGACGCATGCGGCTGGTCCACGCGATTTTGGGCGCCTCATGAAAGTGTTGATGGAACGGGTCGCCGGTCGCGCCGACGGAGGCACGGTGAGTCGACTGCTGCGCCAACGGTTGCAGGCCATGGCGTGATTCTCAACCTCCACCGTCACTATGTCCCGATTCTCCGACGAACTTCTGGATAGGGTCCGGCAGGCCGCACCACTGGAACTGGTGGTGGAAGACTATGTGACCCTCAAGAAGGCCGGCAAGCATCTGAAGGCCCTGTGCCCGTTCCACGAGGAGAAGACACCATCGTTCGTGGTGTCGCCGGAAACTGGGCTTTTCTACTGCTATGGCTGCCACAAGGGCGGCAATGTGTTTACCTTCCTCATGGAGATGGAGAACCTCCCGTTCCCCGATGCGGTTCGGCAGATCGCGGAGCGGTTCGGCGTACCGCTTCCATCCCAGGTGGCATCAGGGGAGGGAGCCGACATTCTCTCGGTGAACCGGTGGGCGGCGGAGCTGTACGGGCGATTTCTCCTGGCCGAACCAGGTGGCCGCCCGGCGCGGGAGTATCTCCGTGGAAGAACCCTCGCCGGGGAATCCATCCGAGGATTCGGCCTTGGCGCGTCACCTGACGAATGGCAGTTTCTAGTCAACGCGGCCCACCGCGAGGGAATACCCCCTGGCGTTCTGCTGGAAGCGGGGCTCGCCATCAAACGCCGGGACGGCACTGGCCTGCTGGATCGATTCCGCAACCGGCTCATGTTCCCCTTGCACAGCCCGGCGGGACAGGTGGTTGCCTTCGCGGGCAGGGTCTTACCGGGAAACCCCGACGATGCGAAATACGTCAACTCCCCGGAGACGGCCGCCTACCACAAATCACGATTCATCTACGGCATGCACCAAGCCAGAAGGGCGATGAGTGACAAAGGCAGGGCACTTCTGGTGGAGGGGTACTTCGACGTCATCCGCTGTCATGAGCGTGGTTTCACCGAAGCTGTCGCGGTCAGCGGGACCGCTCTCAGCCCCGAGCAGGTCTCCCTCCTGCGGCGAAAAGCGCCGGAAGTGATCGTGATGTTCGACGGTGACGATGCCGGCCAATCGGCTGCCGAGAGGGCCGTTGGTCTGCTTCTGGAGGATTCCCTGCCATGCAGGGTGGCGTGCCTGCCCAAGGGGGAGGATCCTGACCAGGTCCTCCAGGCCCACGGCGCCGAGGCATTGGATGCCTTCATTGCAAAGGCCCTGCCTGCAGTGCAATTCTTGGTGGCGAGGGCTCAGAAGACGGCGCGACGTGACCGCGACATCGTACACGCAGTGGGGCCCACCTTGGCTCGTATACCGGATCCGCTTCTGCGCGAGGAGATGGCCGGCGAGCTGGCACAGGCCCTCGGGTTCACGAGGGATGCCGTGTTGGCGTCCCTGCGCCAGGTCAAACAGAGCCGCAGGGCATCTGCCCCGGGCACGGCATCACACCGTATGACTGCGTGGGAAGAACAGGTGTGCCGCCATCTGCTGCTTCGGCCGGCCGAGCGCGGGTCCATTCTCGAAGACATCGCTCCGTCTGACTTTGTCAGTCCATTACTGCGAAGGCTCTATGAATGGATCGCCCTCCATGGAGGCGACTTGGAGGCACGGAAGGTCGTCGACAAGATCGAGGACACCGCTCTCAAGCGTGTAGCCACGGGTTTGACCGTATCCGAAACGCCTCTTGGCCCGGTTGAGAAGGATGTGATGCGCTTCAAGATCGAGAAGCTCGTCCGAGCGATGCGTGAGGTTCGGCAGCGCATCGAGGCCGCGGAGTCTAATGGTGCGAGCAGGGAGGTACAGGCCCTGCTGGCAGAGTTAACCGATCTAGGCGCCACGGTGGACGGGTTGCGGTGTACGCTGAGCGGCATGTCATCGCTGCCGTGTCGGCCCGGTTCCTGACCATGGCCATTCCAGAGCCCTGGCGTCGCCAGCTCAGAGACCTGATGGCCGCCAGTGCGTCGCGGGGCTATGTCACCTACGACGAACTCAGTCAACGGCTTGCCGGAATCGAGGCTGATCCGGCCGCCCTGGAGGCGGCTCTCGGCATGCTGGAGGCCGCTCATGTTGAGCTCGTTGACTCGCAACCGTTGGGCAAGCCCGGCCCCTCTGAGGAGGCCGTGCCCGCCGCTCAGGACGGCGATGTCCCCGACATTGTGGCAGCTTACCAGCGAGACCTGGCACGGGTAGAGCCCTTGGCGGAAGAAGCACAGCGTGCCATTGGCGCCAAGCTTCAGCGAGCACTGGAAGCGCTTCAAGGAATCCTCGATGAGTTGCCATCCACGGCATCGAGCCCAGCTCCAGTGGCGTGGAGACAAGGCTCTGCAGGTGATGATGCGCCGACGCCTGACGTGAGCTCATTGTATGAGAGGGCCGTCGCCTTGGAGCGATGTGCCTCCAATCGTGATTGCAGCGAATCCACGCCTGGGCTCAACACCGCAATAGCAGCGCGAATACGACAGAGTAGAGAGGCCCTTGACGATGCCCGGGAGCAACTCGTCCGGGGTACGATGAGGCTGGTCTTTTACTTGGCCCGCCACTACGAGAATCGTGGGGTTGAACTCCTCGATCTTGTTCAGGAAGGCAATGCCGGCCTCCTCCGCGCCGCGCAGCGGTTCGACCCCCGACGGGGTCACCCCTTCGCCTCCTATGCGACCTGGTGGATTCGCCACGCGCTTGCCAAAGCCGTGCGAGAGCAGGGCAAGTCGTTCAAGATCCCTCCCGAGTTGGACTCCCAGATACACCGGCTGAATCTGGAGCGACGCCGCCAGAGCCAGGCTTTGGGGCGTGAGCCTTCCACCGGAGAGCTGGCTTCGGCCCTTGGCGTTGATGAGTCGCACGTCACACGGCTGCTGCGCATGGTGGCCGCACCTCTGCGCCTCGACGGACCCGCAGGAGAGGCGGACGGCTCTCTGGAAGGCGTCCTGGATGCCGGCGCTGACGACACGGGGCTTTCGGTGGCCGATCAGGCCATCCTCAAGACCGAGGTGGCCCGGGTGCTGGAGACGCTGGATCCCCGGGAGCAGGAGGTTATGCGTCTTCGCTTCGGCATTGCCGACGGCGTGACAAAGCCGATCGAAGAGGTAGCAGCGCTCCTCCGCATGACTCGGGAACGGGGACGTCAAATCGAGGAGCGCGCCCTCAGGAAACTCCGACACCCCACCCGCCGCCATCGCCTCGAAGGGCTGGACTGATTCACTTGCGGCCGGTGGTGCTATGCCTAAGTTCGGTCAGTGGCGGAATGTGTGGAATCGAGGGCCCATAGCTCAACGGTAGAGCGTCCGGCTCATAACCGGCTGGTTCCTGGTTCGAATCCGGGTGGGCCCACCATTTCGTGCCGCAGGCTCGCGTCGCGGGAAGGCAGTCGGTAACGGCATGACCATCGAGATCGTCTACGCGGGAAAGGCACCCTGTGAACGCGGTGGCTGCGTTCTTCTTCCGCCGCGTACCTGATTTCCCCCTTGATCCCCATGGGGGCAACGATGCTCTCGGCTCAGCGCTCGACGGTCAGCGACGCCGTCTGATCAGTCCCACGGCGTCGGCAACGGTTGCGACCCCAAAACACTCCAACGTTCCGGCTACCTCGTCGCTGTTGCGAAACGGCACGATTATCTTCGACAATCCCAGCTTGGCCGCTTCCCGGGCCCGTTTCGATGCCTGAGTGATCCGGCGGACTTCACCCGCCAAACCGACCTCGCCGCACGCGGCGATACGCCCGGGAAGGGCCTCATCAATAACCGCAGAGGCCACAGCCAGCACCACACCCAAGTCTGCCGCTGGCTCGACGACCTGGACGCCGCCCACCACGTTTACGAACACATCCTTGCTGCTGGTGTGAATGCCCGCACGCTTCTCCAGCACTGCCAGCAGTAGAGAAAGCCGCTGCCGGTCGATACCCGTGCAGACCCGTTGCGGGGTTGGGTATGCTGTGGGCGACACCAGAGCCTGCACCTCCACCACGAGAGTCCTGCTGCCTTCTTGTGTGGCGATGAGTACGCTCCCGGATACCGGCTCGGCATGCTCTTCCACAAAGAAGCGAGACACGTCAACGGCATCTATCAGCCCTCGTTCTCCCATCTCGAACACGCCGATTTCATTGGTGGACCCGAAGCGATTCTTGGTGGCCCGCAGTACGCGGAAGCTCTGGAACCGTTCACCCTCGAAGTAGAGCACCGTATCCACCATGTGTTCGAGAACGCGGGGACCGGCCAGAGCACCTTCCTTTGTGACGTGGCCCACCAGAAATGTGGCAACGTTTCTGGTCTTTGCGAGCCGCATGAGCCGGGAGGCGCACTGCCGGACCTGCGAAACCGTTCCCGGCGCACCGGAGATGGAAGGAAGATAGAGAGTCTGCACCGAATCAGCGATGAGTACCGCGGGCGAGAGATCGGTTGCTGCCTGCTCTACGGCCTCCACATCGTTGTTCGCCATTACCTCAATGCCCTGGGTTGGCAAACCCAAACGCTGCGCCCGCAACGCGAGCTGTTGGCTCGATTCCTCACCGGATGCGTAGAGAACCTTGCGGCCTGTCGACGCCACCCGCGCCGCAGTCTGGAGCAACAGCGTTGACTTGCCGATGCCCGGGTCGCCCCCCAGAAGCACCAAAGAGCCGGGAACGATGCCCCCACCTAACACCAGATCCAACTCGGCTGAACCCGAAGTGAACCGAAGTGCCTCGGCGTCACCGACCTCAGACAGTGGTGCGGGCCTCTCGCCGCCGGGGATTGCGAAGGCGGGTTGGGGTTCGTCACGTTCTTCGCTGTAGGTGTTCCATTGCCCGCATTCGGGGCAGCGACCCTGCCAGCGAGGGCTTTGGGCACCGCACTCGTTGCAGCGAAATACCGTGTGCTTCGTCACGGCGCCACCACCCGGGACGAGGCGCTGTAGAATCGGGTGGTGTCTGACTTGAACACGAGGTCTACAGTCCCCGTAGGACCATTCCGCTGTTTGGCGATGATCAGTTCGGTCTTGCTTTGGTCTTCGTCACGGTCATATGCTCCGGGACGATAAATGAGCAGCACAACATCAGCATCCTGTTCGATGGCGCCGGACTCCCTGAGGTCCGAGAGCTGCGGCCGCTTGCCCTCACGGCGATCCTCGGGTTTGCGGTTGAGTTGGGACAATGCAATCACCGGGATCTCGAGTTCCTTCGCCAATGCCTTCAGTCCCCGGGAAATCTCGGAGATCTCTATTTGCCGTGATTCTGAGCCTCTCCCCGCCGACATCAGTTGGAGGTAATCGACCACCACGAGACCGATCTCGTGCTCCGATTTCAGACGGCGCGCCTTGGCACGCAACTCCGCTACCGAGAGACCGGCACTATCATCCACCCATAGCTGCGCGTCGGAAAGCACACCCATCACACCCGTCACTGCACGCCAGTCGCTCTCGCCCATGCGGCCTGTACGCAAACGATGCGAATCCACATTGGCTTCTGCGCTCAAGAGGCGCTGGGCAATCTCGAAATGGCTCATCTCCAAGCTGAAGAAAGCGCAGGGGACCTTTTCGCGGACGGCGACGTGCCGCATCACGTCCAATGCCAGGGCGGTCTTCCCCATGGCGGGACGCCCGGCAATGATGATCACATTGCCCGGGTGAAGCCCACTCAGGCGTTCATCGAGATCAGTGAACCCTGTGGCCAGACCTGATCGTTTCCGGTCACCACCATGGATCGCATCCAATTCGACCAAGGCCTCGGTAACGAGTTCCTTGAGCGGCCTGAAGCGCCCGGTCCGGCGTGACTGCCCGACCTTGTACACCGCCTGCTCGGCCTCATCGAGGAACCGTTCGACATTGTCAGGGCCCTGATAGCACTCGGACGTTATCCTGGTCGCAACGACGATCAGCTCCCGCAGCTTGGCCTTCTCGGCGACGATGCGGGCATAGTAGTCGACATTGGCTGCCGTTGCCACGTGCTCCAGTAGCTCTGTGAGATAGAGCAAGCCCCCTACTGCGTCCAGACTCCCTGCGGCTCGCAGACTCTCCTGCAACGTCACGAGATCGATGGGAACCCCCTTGGCCTGGAGGCCCAGCATGGCACTGTAGATCGTTCGATTGGCCGGGGAGTAGAAGGCATCGCCGTCCAGAGTCTCCTGCACGGTGAGCAGGGCATTTCGGTCCAGCATCACGGCACCCAGGACCGCCAACTCCGCTTCGGGTGCCTGGGGAGGAACGAAACCGGCGCTGCCGCGTTCGGTTCTCATCTTCCCGCACTTCCCGTGAGAAGGCCCAGGTCTCGTGCAAGGTGCCAGATCCTCTTGATATCTCGCCATGCCTCGACACGATAATCGTCGGTATGCAGAAGGGCGGAGGGATGGTAGGTCACAATCACGGCAGCATCTCCTCGACGATGAACAACGCCTCGCATGTCGCGGAGCAGAAGATCACCTCGCCGCAGCACCTCCCTTCCCGCGAACCGACCCAAACAGACGATGAGACGGGGCGCCACGGCCACGAGCTGCGCATCGAGGAACGGCCTGCAGGCGTCGATCTCCTCCGGTGCAGGATCCCGATTACCCGGCGGACGACACTTGAGCACATTGAGCAGGTAGTAGCGGTCGTCTGCTATGCCGGCCAGGTTGAGCAACCGGCGAAGAAGTTGGCCGCTGGGGCCTACGAAGGGCTTCCCTTCCCGGTCTTCCTGGTTTCCTGGGGCCTCGCCCACCATAACCAGGCTCGCGTTCGGATTCCCTGCTCCAGGGACAGCCGTTCGCCGTGTCTGGTGAAGGGCGCACGCACGACACGCTGCGACAGCCTGCTCCACGGATTGCAGAGACGGTGATACAGTGGGCCCGTTCACCATGAGAGCAATGGAGAACGGCGTGGCGCAGTAGATCTCGCCTTCGCCCAAATCACGCAGTTGCCGGAAGTAACCGAGGGCTTGGCGTCTGCTATTCGCCCTCGGCGAATGCGGGCTGACTTCTCTCAACGTACCGCCATTTTACATCCTTGGCCATGAGCCGTTTCAGCGATTCCACCGTCGGCTTCACTGCACCTTCTGGCGCCCCTCCGGCGGCGAGGCGCAGCGCAGTGATGCGGCGGGCTTCCCGTGATGCCACGATGATGGCCTCATACTTGTTCCCGAATGTCTTTGCTATCTCGTCCACAGGAAAAACCATACGTCACGCTCCTTCTGAGGATCGCCGAACCGCGTTGAGCCTCCACGCTCGCGACCTCTCGGCATCGATAATTGACCATACAGTATCAACGCACTTGTCTATCTTGTCATTGATCACCAAGTAATCATACGCGGCCATGCCTTGCTCGATCTCTCGGGTAGCCTCCCGAAGACGTGTGGCCACGGCATGTTCGTCGTCGGTTCCCCTCGTCCGCAGCCTGGAGGCCAGATCCTGGAGGGAAGGTGGGAGTAGAAACACGGCCACGGATCCGGGCACCGACGACATCACTTGCATGCCACCCTGTACATCGATATCAAGCAAGGTGATTCTCCCGCCCTCGGTGCCCCTCTGGATCTCCGCCCGAGGCGTCCCGTAGAACTGGTCGTACACGCACGCCCATTCCAGCAGAAGGCCGTCACCTATGAGTCGAGTGAAAGCGTCGCGAGTCACGAAATGATAGTGGATACCATCAATTTCGCCACCCCGGAGAGGGCGTGTCGTTGCGGACACCGAGACGTAGAACACTTCAGGATGCGTGGTTACCAGCTGCTGTACCAGTGTCGTCTTGCCCGTACCGGATGGCGCGGAGATAACCACCGGAAAAGGCGAGGGGCTACTCAACATTGGCGACTTGCTCCCTCATCTGGTCGACCAAGGCCCGAGCGGCGAGAGTCAGTCTCGTTACCTCCAACAACGTCGTCTTGCCCGCCAGCGTGTTCAACTCCCGCTGCATCTCCTGAAGGAGGAACTCCAGCATCTTACCGTGAGGTCCCGCCGTATCCATCCGCTCTCTCCACGCCGACACATGTGCCTGTACCCGCACCACCTCTTCCCGTGCGTCGGAGCGCACTAAGAGCAATGCCACCTCTCGTGAGATGCGGTCCGTGTCCGCCAGCGCATCCACACCGGCATCGCCGAGTCTTCGCATAGCGGTCTCCAGCCGCTTCTTGGTCTCTCGTGCGATCTCCGGCGTCAGCGCCTCCACCTCTGTCATGCATGCGCCGATGGCATCAAGCTGTGCCGTGAATTCGGCATGAATCTCCTTGCCCTCGGCCTCGCGAGCCCGGATCAACCCATCAATCGCCTGTTCTACCAGTGTGATGCATAGTGCCCCATGGTCATGGGGGGAGAGACCACCCGAGTTGCCCACTCCCGCAGACAGAACCTGGAGGATATCACTCCGGGATACCGACCCGGGTTGGATGGCGCGAAGCTCCCTGGCACTGGAGCGGTAGAGCATTCTCGATAGCGCTCCACCGTTGTTCTCCCCACCCTGCCAGAACACGGAGACAACCACTTTGCCCCTTGAGATGCGTGCGCGCACGGCTTTCGCCAATGGCCCCTCCAGATGCTCCCAGCGGGGGGGCAAGCGAAATGTCATATCCAGGAATCTCGCATTGACGCTGCGCACTTCAGCCGTGAGCCCTCGTCGGCCAATTGCGCCCGATGCACTTCCGAATCCGGTCATGCTCCTCATTGTTCGCACCCAGCCATGGCCCCTCGCATCACTCGGCTGCGGCCCGCATAGTCCTCCACTATCTCTGCGCTTTGGAATCCGTGCGTCAGTGCGCATTCCACCGCTCGACCTGCCTGTTCGGGGCTGATTTCGAGAATGAGGAATCCTTGGGGGTTGAGATGTCGAGGCGCATGGGCGATAATCTCCCCCAGATGGGAGAAGCCATCAGGCCCCCCGTCCAACGCGACATGAGGCTCCCACTCTCTCACCGAGGGAGGGAGCCCTGGGATGGCGGTGGCTGCGATATACGGAGGATTGCTGACGATAAGATCCCACTGGGCACTGGTCCAGGCCAACCAGTCGGCTCGAACGAGCCGCACACGACCGGCACGCATCACACTGGAGAGGTTCCGTGCCGCCGTGTCCAAGGCGGGTGGCCAGATGTCGGTTGCCGTTATGCGCGCCTGGGGGATTGCATGGGCCAAGGCCAATGAGATACAGCCGCTTCCCGTACCCAACTCCAGGATATATGGCTCTGCCAGACCGGCATCCTTGCACGACTCGATGGCCGTATTGACTAGAACTTCAGTCTCCGGCCTGGGTATGAGTGTGCCGGGATTCACTTCAACCTCTACCTCGTGGAAAGGGACCTTCCCCAACACATACGCCTCGGGTTCGCCGGACGCCAGGCGATGGATGGCCAGAGCCATGGATCGCGAGAGAGGAGGCGGAATCCGATCCGCCGCGCCTGCCGGCAGGAAAAACGACGACATCCCTGCCAACCGGGTAGTAAATCTCCACGCTTCCGCCCGCGCATGTTGTCCGGGAAGAGACTCCCCCAGGACGCCCGCTACGGTCTCAACTGCGTCGAGCCAGGTCATCGCGATCGCGCTCCAGTTCGGCGAGCTGCGCCTCTGTAGCATGCTGCTGCAATCCTTCTACGAAGGCATCAAGATCCCCGTCAAGGGTCTCATCCAACCGGTAGATGGTGAGGCCGATCCGGTGATCCGTCACGCGGGATTGCGGGAAGTTGTACGTACGTATCTTGGCGCTGCGGTCGCCGCTTCCAACATGAGAACGACGCTGCCGGGAAAGCTCTTCATCGCGTTCTCTGATTGCCTGATCCAAGAGCCTTGACCGTAGTACTTTCAGTGCCTTCGCCTTGTTCTTGTGCTGCGATTTCTCATCTTGACACTGCACGGTCAGACCTGATGGCAGGTGGGTGATCCGCACCGCCGAATCCGTGGTATTGACGCTCTGACCCCCGGGCCCGCTGGAACGGAATACGTCGATGCGCAAGTCCTTGGGGTCGATCTCCACGTCGACCTCCTCCGCCTCAGGCATCACCACGATGCTGACGGCAGAAGTGTGAATACGCCCTGATGCCTCGGTTGCCGGGACACGCTGAACGCGATGCACGCCACTCTCGTACCGAAGCAGCCCGAAGGCACCGTCTCCCATCACCGAACAGATCACTTCGCGTGCACCACCTAACTCGGTAGTGCTGGTGCTCAGACGCTCAGTCCTCCACCCCCTGCGCTCGGCATACCGAAGGTACATGCGCAACAGATCGGCAGCGAACAGTGCGGCCTCTTCACCCCCGGTACCTGCTCGAATCTCTAAAATGGCATCCTTGTGATGATGAGGATCGGGGGGTAAAAGATCACGGATGACCTTTCCCCGAAGCCGGTCCACCTTGGGCTCCAGCTCGTCCACCTCCTCTCTCGCCATTGTGGCCAGATCGGAGTCAGCGTCGCCCAGAAGAGAGCGGGCCTCTTCCAGGCGCTTCTCCAACCGTTGCAGGTGGACGATCTCGTCAGCAACGTGCTGAAGCCTGGCTCGCTCGCGGCCGAGGCCCTTGAACAACCCTCCGTCATGCGGCAGTACGGGAGAGGAGAGCTGACTGTCAAGCTCTCGCATGCGGGCTTGAAGAGCCTCAAGCCGTGCCCCCAAATTGGCCGTCACACCGGCTCCCCGTCAGAATGAAGGGCTACCGTCTCGCCTCGGTTCCGTAGCGTCGACGGTACTTGTCGACACGGCCGGCCGTATCGATGAGTTTCTGCTTTCCCGTGAAGAAAGGATGGCACCTGGAGCAG
This sequence comes from Candidatus Fermentibacterota bacterium, assembly GCA_016928395.1. Taxonomy (GTDB): domain Bacteria; phylum JAFGKV01; class JAFGKV01; order JAFGKV01; family JAFGKV01; genus JAFGKV01. The sequence goes on from JAFGKV010000021.1 coordinate 33,241, forward strand.
ATCTCCACACGGATGTTCTCGACCGTGGAGCGAGTCTGGATGATGTTGCCGCACGCGCAGGTGATTGTGGTGTCGGAGTATGCCGGGTGAATCTTCGGTTTCATGTCAGCGCTCCTTATGCCTATTCGCTCATCGAATCGAGGAACTTCTTGTTGCTCTTCGTCTTGCGCATCCGCTCGATGAGCAGCTCCAGCCCCTCTTGCGGGCTCAGTTCACTGAGGAACTTCCGCAGAATCCATACCTTGTTCAGGGTCTCCCTGTCAAGAAGAAGCTCTTCTTTCCGGGTTGAAGTGCGGTTCACATCCAATGCGGGGAAAATCCGCCGGTCAGCCAGCTTCCTGTCAAGTACCATCTCCATGTTGCCGGTGCCCTTGAACTCCTCGAAGATCACCTCATCCATTCTGCTGCCCGTGTCCACCAAAGCAGTGGCAATGATGGAAAGGCTTCCTCCTTCCTCCACGTTGCGGGCCGCCCCAAAAAACCGCTTGGGGCGCTGCAGCGCATTGGCATCGACACCTCCCGAGAGGATACGCCCGGAGTGAGGAATCACGGTGTTATGCGCCCGGGCAAGACGGGTGATTGAATCCAGCAGGATGACGACGTCGTGCCGATGTTCCACGAGACGCTTGGCCTTCTCGATGACCATGTCGGCGACGTGCACGTGACGCTCGGCAGGTTCGTCGAAGGTGGAGCTTACGACTTCACCCTTGACCGACCGCTCCATGTCGGTCACTTCCTCAGGCCGCTCATCGATGAGAAGCACGATGAGGATGGTCTCGGGATGATTGGTTGAGATCGCGTTGGCGATCTCCTGCAGAAGCATGGTCTTGCCGGCCTTCGGCGGCGATACGATGAGTCCCCGCTGCCCCTTGCCCAAAGGAGACAGCAGATCAATGATACGGGTCGAGATCTTGTCGGGGTCGAACTCAAGACGGAACTTCTGCAGTGGGTAAAGCGGCGTGAGGTTGTCAAACAGCGGCGTGTTCTTCGCGACATCGGGATTCTCTAGATTGACGGCCTCCACCCTCAGCAGCGCATAGTACCGTTCTCCGTTCTTTGGAGGCCGGATCTGACCGCTGATGGTGTCACCCTTCCGGAGGCCGAATCGCTTGATTTGCGAAGGAGACACGTAGATGTCATCAGGACCTGGCAGGTAGTTGTACGATGGCGTACGGAGAAATCCATAGCCTTCCGGAAGAATCTCAAGCACACCCTCGGAGAAGATGAGCCCGTTACGCTTGGCCTGTCCCTCAAGGATCCGAAAGATGAGATCCTGCTTCTTGAGGCCTGTGTAACCCTGTATCCCGAGTTCTTCCGCAACCTCCGAAAGCTGGGGAACCGTCTTCTTCTTGAGAACGGAGATATCAAGGTGGGATGGCTCTCGGATGATCCTCTCTCGCCGCGCAAGCCGGTTTTCGGAGTCCGCAGGAGCAGTGAGGTCGGTGTCGGCGAGAGTGTCGAGGTCGTCCAGAGTCTGGTTGATCTGGTCCCTTTGGGTCATGCTACATTCCTGGTGAGAAGTCACGGGGCTTTGTCTGCGCTGTGCGGCGCAGATCATACTAGGAGGGATCACATCATGCCCGGGCCCGGTGAAAGTCGGAGTAACCCGCCAACTAGTGAGGCGCAACAACAATAGCGGCTCGTGGCGTGGTGAAGAAGCTGGGGAAACCCGTAGCGTCTGGTGCGGGGTTCAGAGAGACCCGGCATCCCAACGCGGGCAGCGATGGTGCCCTCGCATATCAAGTAGGACGTCAGCATTGTACATGCGTCGATGGTCTCTGTCAAGAGAATGTGTTGTAGATTCCTCCTCGACGGCAAAGCAGGCCGTTTCCACCAGTGACGGCGGCGGCTCGGATACCCAGACTCAACCCCTCCCGGGTTGCCGCCGGCCGCAGGACGACATCGAGATGCGCAGAGTGCGAAGCGCATTCACCAAGAACCGTGAAGCGAGGAAGTCGTGCGAACCCAGAGGTGAGGCTACTGTGTCTGTCCTCCGGCGGCCATTCTGGTGGCGGAATCAGTAAAACCCGAGCTCGTAGATCCCGACACGCGTTGCCTCTTTCGCTCTGCACATGAACGGTTACCTTCCTGTGCACCGGAAGGTGATGGCGTGCGTGGATGCAGCTCGCACCATCGTTCCGCAGAATGGTGATTTCTCCATCGGCTGCGGGAATCCGGCGGCAGGAGCTCATCGCGGTGGACGATTCACTGCTCAGAGAGGAGAAACCACCATGTACCGCGCGATCGTGCTGTGTCTGCTCCCGAGCGTGCTCCATGGCAACGTGGTCACCCTCAGCCCTTTGCCGGCAGACGTGCAGACTGCAGAGCTAGAACGGCTCGCGGGCATGTGGCAATGGAGAGAGGAGGTGGTGCATGTGACCGTGGAAGATGGGGCGGCCATTGTGGCGGCAGTGGCCTGGAACGGCAGCAGCTTCGTCGAGAGACGAGGAGAACTGACTGTGACCCAAGGCGAGCACCGATCCTTCCTCTGCGTGGCGGGGTATGATCCGAGTCTGCCCGGTGACCAGTTCATCTTTGCCCAGTATCGCCTTCTCTCGGACGATCATTTGCTTGTCTGGGTGCCACGGATCACCGCCTTTGAGTCTGCTGTCGAGCAAGGCGTGCTTGCCACTGCTGAGGCGTCCACCGCCGATCGCCTCGTACTGGACACCGAGTCCGACGCACTGCTGGCTTTTCTAGATGATCCTTTGCGCACCGACGTGTTCGATTATGAGAATCCGGTCCTGCTGTGCAGGGCCGGGCGCTACTGGAAGTAACCCAACGCTTCCAGTTGCCGAGATAGGCCTTCGCTCACATGAGCGGCCGGCGTGGAATCATCCGCGACAAGAGGCGGGAGAACTCGGCCAAGGACACGTTGCAGGCTGTCACCCATGACTCGGGCGAGATACGGCCTTCGCCCCGAGAGATTGCTGAACTCTCCCGGATCCGTTAGAGCATCGTAGACCTCGACACCTGCGGGATATGTCACGGACGGGAAGAGCCCAGGGCGCCGGGGCCGTGCACGGTGCGTGACCTCTATGTACTTGAGGGTATCCCCGAACAGGGCAACAGCCTCCCAGAGCACCGGAGGATTGCTCAGATTGGCGATGACCGGCGTTGGCCGGTCTAGGGGCCGTTTTTCGAGCAAAGGGCGCAGCGAGACGCCGTCAACTTCTCCACGCCACTCAAGTCCCAAGACATCCACCGCCGTAGGCAACAGGTCGACGGCGCTCACCTCGGTCGCAACGTGACTAGGGCCTTCCAGACCAGGAACTCGAAAGATAAAGGGTATGTCTGTCAGCTCGGAATAGAGCGTCTGCCCGTGCTGGGCGTACAAGCCGAGATGCTCTCCAAACTCCTCACCATGATCGCTCAGGATCATTACCGCCGTGGTCTCCCACAGATTCAATTCATCCATACGGGCGAAAAGATCGGCCACCGCATCACAGACGATCCTCACGTGACTGTCATACAGGGCTTGGAGATAGAGACTCTCGGCGTCTGCAATCTCAACGGAGTCTATGTGAGCCCGGAGAAGACCTCGATCACCACCAGGAACGGGCAAAGAGCCACGGTCCAGCCCTTGGTCGAACGAACCTGTGAAGTAGGGCAAGTGTGTTTCGTAGGTGTGGACGAATAGAAAGAACGGCTCATGCCGGCGCTGGAGCCATTTCATCGCTGGTGGGAACACGTCACAGGACTTGCCAAACGACTGACTCCAATGGTATTCGTGGAATCCCCGCTCGAATCCGGCGTGCCGCAATACTCCCCCACCAGTGTGGGCGACGCAGTAGTACCCTTCGGCCCGCAGGAGTTCGGCCAGCATGGGCGGCGTCCGAAGGAGGCTGGCGCCGCTGGGGGACAGGTTTTTGTGGAGAAAGCGGGATGTCATGATTTTCATGATCGAGGGTAGTGTGTAGGGCGCCGCGGCCCTGGCTCGATCACAGACGGTGAAACCCTTGGCCGCCACTATTGAGTCCAACCGCGCAGAGGTTGGACGCAGTTGGTAGCCATAGCAGCCCAATCGGTCGCTGCGGAGCGTGTCGAGCAGAAGCACCAGCAAGTTCATCCGTCGCGAAGGCGTTGTTGGCACGAGCACGGGGTCTCCCACCGCGATCATGCCCCGCAGTCCCCGTGCGTGGAACCGCAATGACTCCGGCTGCGCTGACCCCGCCTCGAGGCTGATGGCCTCCACAGTCCATCGATGCAGAGTAGCGATACCTTCCCCGCGCAGGGTCTCCCATCCATTGGGCATCAGGCCCATCACCTCCAGATCACACCCAGGTTGGAGGCCGGTGGCGGCGAACTGAAGGGCCCAGTGCATACGTCCGCGAGCAGGCATTGCCACCGAGAGCGAATCCCCGGCGTGGAGCACAACTGAGACCCGTGTGCAACCATCAATCGAAAGGGGGAGACGGCGCCCTGGGGGCAGCCCCCTCCGCAGGTCGACTGCGTCCTTCTGAATGATGAGCCAATTCAACCACGAAGACATCCGCACCATGGTATCTTTTTGATGCACGGCATCCGTGATGCCTGCAGCCACAGCTTTCAACGGTAAGACAGCCCCCCGCGCCATCCGATGGACGACTCGCAGCATGATCCCGGATCCCCCGGGATAGTAGAGACGTACCGATGGAGTAGCTCCGCGGAGACGGATTGCCTTGTAGTCTACAACAGTGTTTCCCCTGACCAGCATGATGGAGAGGGTGTCGTTCCCGGTCCACCGTGCTGCATAGGCCAGCCTCACCTCCATCGTGCCTTCCGGTGCCGGGGGAAGCAAGAACCCAAGCCCGCTGGTGTCCGCTTCCTGGACTGCCGTGCCCCCTCGAATAATGATGCCGTCAGCGGCGCGGAAAAGGCTCTTCGGTGTCTTCTCCAGGAGGATCGTACGCCACGGAACGGAGAAATCCGCTTCGGTGCTCGTATCCAGCAGACTGATCACCCCTGGGCCGTGATCCGGCGCGCATGCAGCTATCAGCCCCGCAGCCATCACGAGGATCCGGGCTGTGGGAATCAAATGCTTCATCCACAAGGGGAGCCGATGTCGATTCCCGGAGTCCTCGATGCCCATGCTCCCTCGACACCGCCCGCGGGGGAAAGGGCATATACGCAGTCCTACGCGCCTCATTCCGCTGCCTTGATGGCGTCCCACGCGGCGACGTAGAGTGAATTGTCCTCTCCCAGGTCTTTGATGACCTCGCACTTTTCCAGGAGGTCAGGTTGGAGGAACACGGCGGGGTCCTCGAGGATCTGCCGGTCGAGCCGCTCGTAGCTGCCCATGTTGGGGCACAGGAATGCAACGAACTCGGTGTTCTCCGCAGCCACCTCGGGATCGTGAAGGAAATTCATGAACGCGTGGGCCAAATCCGGATTCCTGGCATCCTTGGGTATGACCATATCGTCACTGGCAATGGAGGTCCCCTCCACGGGAATCGAGTAAGCGATGTCATCATTCTCCTCGATGACCTGCAGAATGTCGCCATTGTAGCCGTGGACCAGGAGAAACTCGGCGCTCACCAGCCCGTTCTTGTATTGTTCCGACTCGAACTTGGCGATGTTCTTCTTCCACCGTATCACCACGTCACGGGCTTGGGCAATCTCCTCGGGATCCGTGGTGTTGAGACTGTAGCTTAACCATTTGAGCGCGGCGCCCATGGTCTCGCGCATATCGTTGAGCAGGGTCATCCGACCCGAATAGGCGGGAAGGTCGAACATGGCCCAGCTGGGCTGGAAATCCACCACACGGCTTTTCAGATAGCCTATCCCTGAATTTGAGAGCATGTAGGGAACGCTGTGGTGCATCTCTGGATCCATAGTGAACCGAAGGTAGGAGCGGTCAATCTGCCGGAGATTGGGGATTCTAGCTGCCTCGACAGGCCGGATCATGCCTTGCTCCCACATCACATGGACCATGTAGCTACTGGGGAAGATGAGATCGTAGCCGGAGGCGCCAGCTTTCAGTTTGGCAAACATCACCTCGTTGGAGTCGAAGAAGTCAAGAACGACGCGGCACTCGTGTTCCCGCTCGAATCGCTGGATCAGCTCGGGCTTGATGTAGTCGGCCCACGTATAGACATGGAGGATTGGCCTGTCACTCCCACACCCGGCGAGCACGCCGGCGAGGAGCATGCCGAAGGTGCTGAGTGCGCATGCACGGATCATCTCTTCACCTCTGCCTTTCCGATGAGACGTTGGGTTGCATAGGCAACAGTCAGAGTCAAAGCCAGTAGAATGGTCGACAGGGCATTGATCATGGGTGGCGAGCCATGCTTGATCATACTATAGATCCTGATCGGGAGCGTAGTCGATCCAGGCCCTGAAACGAAGAAGGTGATAACGAAATCGTCAACTGACAAGGTGAACGCCAGCAACCCCCCCGCGACGATGCCAGGCGCCAGGAGTGGGAGGAGAATGCGCCAGATGATGGTCCTCCATCCCGCGCCCAAATCCTGGGCGGCTTCAACGATCGTGAAATCAAAATCCTGAAGCCGGGCCAGAACAACCATAGCGACGTAGCTTGCACAAAAGGTAATGTGGGCCAGAGTGATAGTGGCCAGCCCCAGCGGAATGCCCACGGCGACGAAGAAGAGCAGCAGGCTCATACCCATGAGTATCTCAGGCATCACCAGCGGGGTATAGATAAGCGCATAGTGGTAGTCCTGGAGACGACTCCTGTATCGATGGAGCGCAAAGGCGGCCATGGTGCCGATAAGCACGGATCCCCCCGTGGCGCCCAGGGCTACGATCAGCGTGTTGCGCAGGGCCAGCCAGACCGCCCGGTCGTGAATCAGCCGCTCGTACCACACAAGAGAGAATCCACCCCATACGGTGCTGAATCGAGAGCTATTGAAGGAATTGACGACCAGAATCAGAATAGGAACATAGAAGAAGGCGAGGCACAGTGCCGTGACGGCAGCGGGGAATCGGCTATGTCTCACGGCGTAGCCCGGCAGGGGATCGGCTTGCTCTTGTCAGGAGGACCACAATCATCGGGGCCACGACCGAGAGGGTAAGCAGGGCAGAAAGCGCGCTGGCATGGGGAAGATGCCGATCGACGAATACCCGTTGTGCGATCTTGTTGCCGATCATCTCGCCTGCAGGTCCGCCCATGATGTCTGGGATCAAGTACGATCCCAGTGCGGGAATGAAGACCACCAAAGCCGCGGTCAGCAGACCCCGGCTGATGCCCGGTAGGAAGACCAGAACAAGAGCCTTGATCCTGTTGCACCCCAAATCCAGAGCCGCTTCCACCAGGCTGAAATCGAACTTCTCCGCCGCGGCGAAAATCGGCAGTATGGCGAAGGGAAGGTAGGTATAGATCAGCACCAGGAGCACGGCCTCCTCATTGTACATCAGAGTCTGCTCGGGCCGGATGAACCGTGCCGAAAGAAGCGCATTCCGCAGGAATCCCTCGGGGTGAAGAAGGACCTTCCAGGCGAATATCCTGACAAGGAAGTTGGTCCAAAACGGCACGACTACCAGGAGCAGCAGTGTCTGCCTCCATCGAAAGGGTGCCCGGGCAATGGCATACCCGGCCGGCAGCCCCAGCAGCAGACACGCTACGGTTGCTATGCAGCTCAGCCGGATAGTCCGCCATACGATTGCGGGATAGTTGGGGTCACCTAGGCTCCGCCACGTGGCGAGGGTCCAGCCGGATCCGACGCCGCCATAGGGGTCAGCTGGCTTGAACGCCATGGCGAGGATGATGGCAGTGGGAACGACAAAGAGGACTCCCAACCACAGCAGGGAAGGCAACGATAGTACCAGTTCCCCAGGGGCCGATGCAGGACGACGCCCCACGAGGCGGGGCCGTGCGAATCCCGGCCAGGGATCACTCGCCACGTGGCTCGTCCGAATCGTTTGGGGGAAGCGACATGAGATCCTCGTCACGCTCCCGATAGCGTTCTAGCATATACCCATCGTCGGCATGCCAGTCAAGCCAAACCCCATCGTCCCACGTGATGGGCTGCTCATCGAGCAGGGTTCGCTGATGCTGCCGCAACACCGTGAGAAGGTATTCGCTGACGCGCACCCGGTACTTCGTCTGCGAACCCAAGTAGATGACATCTTCGACCACGCCGTTGACCACATTGTGATGCAGCCGGTGGGGGGGCCGCTCGCGCGTAATGGCCAGTTTCTCAGGCCGTAGGCTCAAGTGTACGAGGTCACCAACGGTGCGGGGACGATCATTGAAGCACAGCACATCCGGGAAGCCATTGATGCCCAGCAGGCTGTACTCCCCGTTCACCGCTTCCATGACAGTACCATCGAAGAAGTTGGTATCGCCAATGAAGGCTGCGGTGAAGCTGCTGAGCGGCGCTTCATAGATCTCCAACGGGCTGCCCACCTGTTCGACCTGCCCGTTGTTCATGACGGCGATGTGATCGCTCAGGCTCATGGCCTCACTCTGGTCATGGGTCACGTAGAGGAACGTGGTTCCAACCTCATCGTGAATCATGTCCAGTTCGATGAGCATCCGCTGCCTGAGTTTCAGATCCAGAGCGGCCAGGGGTTCGTCCAACAGGAGCACTTGGGGCCGGTTGATAAGCGCACGAGCGATGGCGACGCGCTGCTTCTGGCCACCGCTGAGTTGCGCAGGCTTCTTATGCACCTGGTCCTCCATCTGCACCAGACGCAACATCCTCTGTACCTCTTCTCTCACTTCCCGCCGAGGACGGCCCGCAACCCTGAGGCCAAAAGCGATGTTCTCGCCCACATTGAGATGGGGGAACAGGGCGTAGTTCTGGAAGATGGTGTTGACCCGGCGACGGTTGGGCGGGAGCTCCGTGATGTCCTCGCCGTCGAGCCGCACCCGTCCCTCGTCAGGGCGCTCAAACCCTGCGGCGACCCGCAACAGGGTGGTCTTGCCGCAACCGCTAGGCCCCAGCAGGGAGAATATTTCACCCTTTCGGATAGAGAGCGTGACGGTTCGCAGCGCCTGAACCTCGCCGAATGCCTTGGAGATGCCCTCAAACTGGAGAAACGCGGGCATCTTATCTGGCCTGACCTACAGCGTCCCGCCGGCCTGAACGGAACCCAGGCAGGCATCGAGGATCGAGTACAAGATGAACAAACGACCATGAACCACGATGTTCATCGGGACCTCCGGATCTGGAAAGGGTCCTAGAGCAGAGACAGCGAGTAACGTTGGGGCATGCGGGCCGGGTGCGTCAAGTGATGATCTCGACCGTCAGTGGTCTAAGGCCACCTTGGATACGGGAGGAAGGAGCCACCGCCCGCATCGGGGCCGTCGGCGACATCAATCCCACTGGCTGGACTGTGGTGGGAGGCACTACGGCCGCGGAAATATGAAACCCTTTCGTGCAATGGACTCATCCGGTCTTGACAAAGCATCCGAACAATGGCTGTGTGTGACGTCGCAACACCGGATGAGCTGCGGGCATTCCGACGGAACCGTCACGGTGGCGGCCCGCGACCCGAAATCCCAGCAGTCTGGATCGAGAGTGTACTCACTACCTTGGTGCGTGCACCTTGAGCGTTCGGCGAAGGATGTCTTTCGCCGTATGCCAAGACACGTTACCCACCGTCCCTCAAGGGGAAAGGAGCGAAGCGATGGGTCTCTTCGATTTTGTCAAAGGCTCGGGTCAACGGCTCTTCGGGAAGAGCCAGGGGAACAAAGAGCAGGATGAAAAGGAGAAGTCGCAGAAGTTGGCCGCGATGGTGACCGACCTGGGCTTCAGGGTCGGGAGCCTCTATGTCGCCTATTCTGAGGGCACCGCTACGGTCGCAGGAGTCACCCAGTCGCTGGAGGACAAGGAGAAGATCATCCTGGCCATCGGTAATACCCAAGGCGTCGACCGGGTAAACGATAGGCTCCGAGTCGCCGGCGCGAAGCAGAAAGCCGCTCCGATACAGCCTGTCATGCCCAACGTGGAAGTAGTGGAGCCGGCGGAAGAAATCCCGGAGCCGACGGCAACCTTCTACACGGTAGAATCCGGTGACACCCTCTCCAAGATCGCAAAGGCGCAGTACGGAAACGCCAGTAAGTACCAGGTGATCTTCGAGGCGAATCGGCCGATGCTCACGCATCCCGACAAGATCTACCCCGGCCAGGTATTGCGCATCCCGCCTCTCGAGTAGACGCGCATGACGGTGCCCGGGTAACCAGACCAGACGTGGGTCAGCCGGAGCCGAAATTGGATCCGGCTGACGGGAGGGTGAGTTCTCCCTCACCTATCTGCCTCGCTCACGGGATTGCGGCTCCAACGAGTCAAGAACGCGAGACCTCCCAAATCCGTTCACCGGTTCATCAAGGCCCCCCGGGTATCGGGCACTCCGGTGGCTGGTCCACGTTCAGCAATGCGGGCTCTGCTACCCGCTACGGATCCCGCACAATCGCGGGTCTTGCAGGCGTTTCCTGACGCGTTGCCGAGGCCGTGGTGCTTGACAGATTGCCCGGCACAGGCTATAATGCGTTTTCGTTTTCAGTTCACAGGGCGGCGATTCGTCATTTGTACCTGCCGAGATCCTACCTCCCTCATTCTCTCTCCAGGCATTCTGCCAATATTCAAGAGAAGGAACCTTCGTGAGTTTTAATCAGTTCAACCTGGACTCCCGCATAGTGTCGGGAATCAATCGGGCGGGCTACGTCACGCCGACGCCCATACAGCTAGCAGCTGTCCCCCCTGCCCTGGCCGGTCACGATCTCATCGGCACCGCCCAGACTGGTACCGGTAAGACGGCCGCGTTTGTGTTGCCCATTCTTCATCATATCCTCACCGGCCCACGCCAGCAGACCCGGGCGCTGATCGTCACACCGACCCGCGAATTGGCGGAGCAGGTTCATCATGTGATCGGCCAACTGAGTGCCGGTACGGGGATCCGCAGCGCCACCGTCTATGGTGGTGTGGGAGCAGGTCCGCAACTCCGTGCAATGCGAGAAGGCGTGGAAATACTCGTGGCCTGTCCGGGCCGTCTGCTGGATCACATCGGCCAGGGACACGCCCGTCTGGGCCGCATCCAGATCGTGGTGCTGGACGAGGCAGATCGCATGTTGGACATGGGCTTCCTGCCGGATGTCCGCAGGATTCTGGGTCATCTTCCCGTCCAACGGCAAACGCTGTTGTTCTCCGCCACATGCCCGCCCGAGATTGAGCGCCTCGCCGCAGGAGCCATGGCAAACCCAAAACGCATCGCCGTTGGGCTCAGCTGTCCCGCGCACACAGTGTCCCATGCGCTGTTCCCAGTGCCCCTCCCGCGAAAGACACCACTGCTCTTGGCGCTGCTTGAGGAGACGGACACCGAATCGGTGCTAGTCTTCACTCGCACGAAGCATCGCGCCCAACGCCTTGCGCAGCAGGTCGCCAGAGCAGGATACCGCGTGACGAGCCTCCACAGCGACCGCACCCAGTCTCAGCGTCAAGCTGCACTCACCGGATTCCGCAGGGGTGACTACCAAATCATGGTCGCCACCGACATCGCGGCGCGGGGGCTGGACGTGGAGGGGATCTCCCATGTTGTGAACTACGACATGCCCAATACCGTCGACGACTACATTCACCGCATCGGCCGGACAGGGAGGGCAGAGCGCACCGGCGATGCCTATACCTTTGTCACCCCAGACGATGCCTCAGCGGTGCGCGCCGTGGAACGGATGATGGGGCAACCACTTCCTCGTCGAGCACTGCCGGGCTTCGACTACGCTGAACTCCTCCCATCCAAGAAGCCGGTCGCCAGAACGGCCCATGGAGTCTCCGCCCGGGCATCAACATTGCCAACCCAGCTATCGGCTCGTCCGGCGGGTCGTCGAAACGTCCGCCGAGTCCGTCCGGCGGTACGCTTCGCAGTGCGGTAACAGAGGTGCCCCAAAGATCCCGCGACGAGTTGGTGTTCGTCGGCCGGGGATCACACGACGGAACGCGGCTTTGCTGTCGTGGAGTCAGATCTTCATACTATCGCACGAGCCCGGAACGCTCGCCTATGTGACGAATGAAATCGGGAAGATGTGCGGGCATCCCGCATGAGTGCGATCCATCCTTGCGTGACTTCTCCTACGGGGCGGTGAATCCGAACATTGCATACCGGTGGGAGTATGCCCGGGTCAACGCGTTTCCTTGTGTGGACGCACACCCGTAACCGTTTCGACTACCGCGCGAACCCGTCATTCGCAGGCAGATTCCACAATGACTTCGACACCTCGCCCCTATTCGAGAACAGACCAGAGAACTGCGCCATGTCCAAAGTCAGCTTTTGGTCTTCTCTGTAGATGGCCAATCACGCCCCCCACGCCAAGGAGCCCTGCTGGTTGCGATCAATTGGGCTCCCGTAGCCCACACAACGGCACTGCTGATGTCCTCCGCCGGCTGAGCGATTTCAGGCGTGGGAGCTCATGTGCGGGGATAGTCCGCTGGGGGCTTGACAAACGCACCTGCTTCCTCAACTACTGTGCCGCATGTGACGGATTCTGCCGTCACGCGGAGATTCCCGGGAGTCATGATACCCGCCACCGAATGCCTCGTGCCGGTTAGGCTACCAGGCATTCGTCTTTGACAGAGCACGCACATCTGCGCCGACCCTTGGTCCGCCGCGGTACGGCTTGAAAGGACCTCGTATGTACACGCTGACTGCGTTCACGCTTCGGGAAGTCATCGTAAGCAGCGCCGCCCATTACGGTGACAGAATAGCCGTGGGCTACGTGGGTGCTCAGGGAACCAGCTACCATGCCTTGGGGGCTGCCTCTGCAAGATTTGCCATTGCTCTACGGGAGGCGGGCTACCAGGCGGGAGACCGCATCGCCCTCCTCTCGGAGAACAGGCCGGAGTGGGTCGTGGCGTACTTCGGCATCACCGCCGCCGGCTTCGTTGGCGTACCCATCCTGACCGATTTCGGCAGCGAACAAATAGGCAACATCCTCGCACATTCGGAGGCGAGAGCGGTCGTCGTCTCGGAAAAGCAGCGGATCAAGCTGGGCGCCGGGGCGCCAAGGGCATTCCCAGTTGAGGAACTCCTGCTGCCTCAAGACGGCCCAGACCCGGATCCGGCATCGGTCTTCTCGCCCCTTGCTGAGAGCTGTCTGGCCGTGATACTCTACACGTCAGGTACCACGGGCAACTCCAAAGGCGTGGTGATGACCCACAAGAATCTCGTCTGGAATGCATGGGCAACCCGCTCCATTATCAAGCAGCACAGGAACGATCGGCTCCTGTCGATCCTCCCCTTGGCGCACACCTACGAATGCACCATCGGCATGCTGGCTCCCATCATGCAGGGCCCCTCAATCTGGTATCTGAACAGACCGCCGGCGGCCTCTGTCCTGATCCCGGCCATGGAGACTGTTCGGCCGACAATCATGCTGACAGTCCCCATCATCATCGAGAAGACCTATCGCGCCAGCATTAAGCCGTCCCTGGAGAGGACTGCATTGTACAGAAAGCCCGCGTTCCGGAAACTCCTCTGCCGGGTCGCAGGCAGGAAACTCATGAAGAAGTTCGGAGGCAAGCTGCGGTTCTTCGGAATAGGCGGGGCTGCCCTTGCCGCGGACGTCGAGGCATTCCTCAGAGCAGCCAAGTTCCCGTACGCCATCGGCTACGGTCTGACTGAGACAGCGCCGCTATTGGCGGGCGCCCACCCGTCGAAGACTGTCTTCAGGTCCACCGGCCCGGCCATGAAAGGAGTTGATCTCCGCATTGCCGACCCCTCCCCGGAGACCGGTGAAGGCGAGATCCAGGCCAGAGGCCCCAATGTGATGCCCGGGTACTACAAAGACCCCGAGAGGACCGCCGATGTCTTCACACCCGATGGATGGTTCCGGACGGGAGACCTCGGCTACTTCGACGAGAAAGGGAACCTCTATGTACGGGGTCGATTGAAGACCGTGATTCTGAGCGCGACCGGCGAGAACATCTACCCAGAGGAGATTGAATCCCTCCTGAACGCCCACGAATACGTGGCCGAGTCTTTGGTTTACGGTGATGGCAACGGCGTGGCAGCCCTTGTTCAGCTCAGGCCGGAGGTCATCGAGAACCTCGAGGCCGTCGTGGCTGACCAGCTTGACAACGCCAACGAGCTGCTGGAAGCGATTCGTCGGGAGATCAATCCCCGCCTTGCCGCATTCAGCCGTATCGGGAGGATCCACATTCAGAGGGAACCTTTCGAGAAAACCCCTAATCAGAAGATCAAGCGCTTCCTCTACCCCAGGAGATCTTCTGAGCCGGATCCTGAAGCAGCTCACCCCGGGGGCCGGACTGCCTAGCCTCCAGCCGGTAGCGAGCAGTGTCCTCGAAGCGTGACGGGACGCCAGAGGCTACTGCCGATCGTGAAGCAGCCACAGCACGCGCTCCGGGGTCAGGGGAATCTCCCTCACTGGAACCCCCACGGCGTCACTCACTGCATTGCCGATGGCGGCGGCCACACCGATGAGCGAGGGTTCACCGATGCCCTTGGCGCCGAACGGCCCCCCCTTCCAGGGCTGCTCGATCACCTCCATCCGAATGTGGGGTGTATCGGCGATACCCGGGACCACGTAGTCGGTGAATCCCGGATTGTGGAGGATGCCCCCCCGCGTGACCAATGATTCAAAGAGCGCATAGCCCGCGCCCTGCACGATCCCCCCCTCGATCTGACCTCGCAAGCCCTCGGGAAAGATGACCCGCCCCACGTCGTGCACTGCCGTGACCCGTACAAGCCTCACGAGGCCCGTGCCCTCATCCACCTCCACCTCCGCTATGTGGGTCGTGTACGAATTAACGGCATAGGGTCGTCCCTGCCCCGTCGTCGCATCGTAGGGACGAGGCGGAGGGCGATAAAACCCTGTGGCGCTCATTTCGACACGCTGGGCATAGCAGAGGCCCACCAGATCGTCCCAGGTCATCACCTGGCCTGAGGAACGACTCACAACCATTCCCTGCCGGATATCGGCATCGGCGATACCCTCTCTCCTGACAGTGCGCACCATCCGGAGCCGCAACGCCGCGGCAGCCCGGCGCGTTGGCATGCCCGCCATGATCGTGCCCCGAGACGCCACGGTGGGCCCGCTGTCCTGCACCGCGTCAGTGTCCACATGGGCCACGACTACCCGCTCCTTGTCCACCCCAAGTTCCTCTGCCACGATCTGCGCCACGGCAGTCAGGAGTCCCTGGCCCATCTCAGTCAGACCCACCGCCACATTGACGCTGCCGTCTGCATTGATCGTGACCCTGGCGTGGCTTCGATCGTGGCGCTCGCCGCCCTTATGCAGGTTGCTCCCGTAGTAACTGGTGGCCACACCGACGCCTCGCAAGACCCGTTCGTGTTTCGTGTCCAGCCTCCTCGGCCGATACCCCGCCGCCCGCACGGCTCTGCGCAATGTCTGGAGTACCGGCACACTGCCCGTCAATACCTCTCCCGACGCCGTGACGCTGCCGGAACGCCACAGGTTCATCTCCCGAAGGAGAACTGGGTCTATTGCCAGTCGCCGCGCCAGTTCATCCACTTGGCGCTCCGTGGCAAAAGTAACCTGGGGAGCGCCGAACCCCCGGAACGCTCCTCCGAAGAGGCCATTGGTGTAGACAATCGTGGTGTGCACATCAACGGCGGTGAGCCCGTAGGGACCGCAGGCGGAGCTATTGCCCCGCTCGGCCACGACCACGCTTAGCCCGGCATACGCACCCGCGTCGTACAGCGCCTCGATCTGCATGCCCAGCATCCGGCCGCTGGAAGTTGCTGCCAGCCGGTGCGTGATTACGGTGCGGTGACGCTTGGTGGACCATCGGAAATCCTCGGCACGGTCATAGACAAGCCGCACGGGATGGCCCGACGCCGTGGCCAGGAGGGCCGCGCATGCTGCGACTTCGGAAGGATAATCCTCCTTGCCACCGAATGCACCCCCGGTACAGGCCTGTACGACCCGCACCATGCTCTGGGGATACCCCAGCACATCGGCCACGGCGCGGCGAACGTAGAAGGGACACTGGCACGTTGAGTAGACCACCATGCGCCCATCCACCCCCGGCACCGCCACAGCGCCCTGGGGTTCAAGGTAGGCATGCTCCTGGCAACCCGTGCGGTACTCGCCTTCGACAATCACATCGGCCTGGGCAAAGGCCGCATCAATATCACCCCGGACCACCTGCAGCCTGGCGACGATATTGCCGCCTTCATGAATGGACGGGGCGTCGGCGGACATGGCGTGACGGACATCCTCCACCACGGGCAAGGGTTTTAGATCGGCGGATACGGCATCTGCCAGAGCCCGGGCCGCCGCCCGCGTCGGCGCCGCAACGATGGCCAAGCGGTCTCCTGCGCTTCGCACGCGGTCACTGACCAGAAGCGGCTGATCTCGTTGCACAATGCCTATCTGGTTGATGCCGGGCACGTCGGCCGCGACCATCGCCACACCCTCGGCGCGATCCACAGGGGGAATCGTGATGCGCCGCACCAGGGCGTGGGCCACCGGCGGCGTTGCCACGGCGGCCTCCCACATGCCCTGAAACCTCAGGTCAGCCAGGAATCGGGCCTCACCCCGCACCTTGTCCGCCGCATCCACGCGATGGGCCGGCCGACCCACGCAGGAGAATCGCTGACGCGTCAAGGCGTCTCCTCCATGAGCCGAGCCGCCCGACGCACGGCCCGTAGTATGGAAAGATAGCCTGTACAGCGGCAAAGATTCCCCTCCAAAGCGCGCACAATCTCGTCGTCCGTGGGGCTTGGATCTTCCTGCAAGAGCGCATACGTGCTCATGATGAACCCGGGCGTGCAGAAACCGCACTGCACGGCACCCTCCTCGATGAATGCCTGCTGAATCGGATGCAGCCCTTTGTCCGCCAAACCCTCGATGGTGACGATGCGGCCTCCCTGGGCCTCCAAGGCCAACACGAGGCATGAGTCCACAACCCGGCCGTCCAAGAGGACGGCGCAAGCGCCGCACTCCCCTTCCCCGCACCCCTCCTTGCAGCCCGTGAGCCCCAGGTCGCTCCGAAGCACATCCAGTAGACGGGCCGTGGGAAGCACCCGTAGGTTGACCGACTGACCGTTGACGGTGCATTCCAGAGGCATGGTATCATCGCTCATGGCGCACCCTCGTGCAGAAACCTCGTCACCAAAACCTTGACCACTGCCCTGCGATACTCCGCCGATGCGCGGATGTCATCGACGGGGCTGCACTCTGCCGCCGCCAACCGGGCGGCTTCGGCGATCTCCGCGTCGCCAAGACGCCCCGTATCCGCGATAAAACGTTCCGCGCGCACCGCCCTGATGGGAGTCGGCGCCACCGCGCCCAAACCAAGACGAAGCGCACACCCTTCATCGAACACCGTCAGCAGGCCGGCTACGGCGACCCGAGAGATAAAATGACGGGAGCGGGGCCCGACTTTGCGGAACCATGGCCGGGAGTTCGGGGGAGGTCGAGGGACGATCACCGCCCGCAGCAACTCATCGTCACCAATCGCGGTCTGTTTGGGGCCGATCACGAATTCCCGTACCCGGAGCCGCCGTACGCCACAGGCCGAGACCAGCTCAACCTGCGCATCCAGAACCAGCAGGCTGAGCACCATGTCGGCGGCGGGAGACGCGGTGCACAGATTGCCGCCGACCGTGGCCCTGTTTCGAACCTGGGGGCCGCCAAGCCACGAGGCTGCGGATGCCAAGAGGGGAACCGCATCCCTGAGGTCGCGCGCGATGACGGATGCAGTGGTCATCGCGCCGATGTGTACGGCATCATCGCCAAGGGTGATGCCGTCCCACCCCAGGCGTCGCAAAGACACGAGGGAATCCGGCCAACCGGCTGCCCGGGCCGAGACCATGAGGTCGGTCCCTCCTGCCAGCGGCAGAGCGCCTCGCCCGAGTCTGCCCCTCAGCTGTAGGGCTTCGGCCTCATCGGTGGGACAGAAGTAGCGCACATCATCCTCCGCGGGGGATCTGAACAGACTGTGTGGGTTTCCTCCAAGTATACACACACGCCCTTCGCCGTCATCTGTTTCCACAGAGGCCGTCTTGTCGTATACTCCACGCATCACCGGAATGACCAAGAGGACGGGAGGATTGATGAAGAATTCAATGGTGTGGGCTCTCCTTGCCACGCTTCTCACAGCCAGCGCATCGGCCCAGTATTTCGGTCAGAACAAGGTGCAGTACCACCGGTTCCATTGGGAAGTGATTCACTCGGATCACTTCGATGTACACTATTACGGAGACACCCGTGAAGCGGCCCTCGATGCGACCAGGCTGGCAGAGCGGTGCTATTTCGAGCTTGCGGAACTCTTTGGGTACGAAGTACGAGAGCCGATCCCGTTGCTGCTGTATGCGTCTCACGGCCATTTCGCCGAGACGAATATCACTCCCTCGCTTATCTCCGAGGGCACCGGCGGCGTGACCGAACTGATCAAGCGGCGGGTGTTTCTGCCTTTCACCGGATCCTATGCGGAGCTCTCGCATGTGCTCAAGCATGAACTGGTCCACGCATTTCAGATCGATCGGCTCTTGGGCAGCGGCAAGAGCTTGCTAGGCAGTCAGGTCGTTTTCCCTCCCCTGTGGCTGATCGAAGGCATGGCGGAGTTCTACAGCATCGGCGAGGTCGACCCCAACACGGAGATGTGGCTTCGGGATGGCGCACTCAACGGCTATCTGGTCGATCTGCCAACTCTGGCCAATGTGGGAGACATCCGGGTCTACCGCTTTGGTCAGAGCATCCTGGCCTTCATCGCCGAGCGATACGGCATCGAGAAAGTCGGCGAATTGTGGACCAGGGTCATGAGCCAGACCCCGTTCGAAAAGAGTGTGGAGCGTACCCTGGGCATGTCGGTGGAAGACTTGTCGCGGAAGTGGCAGCTTCACGTTCGCCGCACGTATCTGCCCCAGTTGGAGGGCCGTGAGGCCCCGGCCGAGGCGGGCAGGCTCCTGGTGGGCGGCCCTGAGTCCCATGCCAATTACAACCTCGCGCCATCTCTAAGTCCCGGTGGGAATCGGCTGGCCTTTATCTCCGATGAGAGCATGTTCATCGACCTCTGCGTACGCTCAGACGAGGGAGACATCAAGCGCCTGGCCAAGGGCGAACGTTCCGGCACCTTCGAGTCACTGCGGTTTCTCTCCACGTCCATGTCATGGTCGCCCGACGGGAAACTGATTGCGGTGTCAGTGAAGTCCGGCGGCAAGGAGGGGATCTACCTGCTGGACAGTGAGACCGGCCGGATCACACAACGTATCTTCCCCGACTTGGATGGCATTCAGGGGCCGGCTTTTAGCCCTGATGGGAACCACCTCGCCTTCGTCGGATTCTCCGGAGGCCAAAGCGATTTGTACCTGTACGAGTTGGCTTCTGAGGAGGTGACACGGCTGACCGCTGATCGCCTTGCCGAACGGGACCCCGCCTGGTCGCCCGACGGATCCCGTCTGGCCTTCGCCACGGATCGCTCACCCTACACGGATTTTCACACGATGACCATTGCCGACTGGGGCATTGGCATCATGTCGCTGGACGATGGTTCAGTGGAGATGCTTCCACGGCTTCCGGGCAAGAACATCGATCCCTCCTTCTCCCCCGACGGCCGGTACTTGGCATTCGTATCTGATGCGGACGGCATCCCAAATCTCTACCTTTGGGATCTGGATTCCCGTCTCGTCGGCAAGATAACCAACGTATTCACCGGCGTGGGAGGGCTCACGGAGTCAAGCCCCTGTCTCTCCTGGGCCCAGGAGGCTGACCGTATCGCCTTTTCCTCCTTCGAAGGTGGGCGGTGGAATATCTACTCCGTGGATGCTCCGGTGGAACGCGTCTCGGAATGGACGGAGGCTCCCGAGATGAAGGCCTTGACGACTCCCGTGCTGGCTGAGCTGCCAGACACCACGGACTTCGCCATTTCTCGTTACCGGGTCAGGTTCTCGCCCGACTACCTGGCAGGGGGTGCCATCTATGCGCAGAATCTCGGGCTCGCCGGAGAATCCTACGTATCGTTGAGCGATGTCCTGGGGAATCACACTATTACCATCGGCGCCGCCCTTTACGGTTCCCTCACCGATTCTGATCTTCTTCTGGGCTACACCAATCTGGCGCGACGGCTGAACTGGGGCGTGGCGCTATACCAATATCGCAACGATTACCTGCTATTCGAAGCATCCGATTCCGACGAGTACATACGCAATATCTACCGGGGAGGCGAACTGGGTCTCACTTGGCCGTTCTCAAGGTTCTCCCGGGTCGAGTGCAATGTGGCTCTGCTGTCGATTCACCAGCGGACCTACAAACGATTCATCTGGGATCCATACTATCTGTATGAAGTCGACCGCGACAACTACTACTATGCTGAACCATCGGTGGCCTGG
Organism: Candidatus Fermentibacterota bacterium; assembly: GCA_016928395.1. Classification (GTDB taxonomy): domain Bacteria; phylum JAFGKV01; class JAFGKV01; order JAFGKV01; family JAFGKV01; genus JAFGKV01. The sequence continues at coordinate 53,494 of JAFGKV010000021.1, forward strand.
GTGACAGACAACACGTTCTGGGGTTACACCGGGCCCATCTCAGGGCGTCGCACCAGGGTCGAGTTCTCCGCTGCCGCAGGGGACCTTCGCTTCCGCACTGGCGTCGCCGACCTGCGGCGCTACGTGAATATCTCCCGGGAGTACCTCTTTGCCTTCCGCGGGGTGTTCGGCTTCAGTGATGGCGACACGCCCCAGCGATTCAGCATCGGAGGCTCCCAGAGCTTGCGGGGCTACGGATCCGGCAGCCTCTCCGGGACCAGGGCCTTTCTAGCCAATGCGGAGTTCCGGTTTCCCCTGGTCCACAGGCTCTGGCTTGGGTTCCCTCTACCCTTGGACATCCGTGACATACGCGGCTGTGTCTTCCTGGACGGAGGCAGTGCATGGGATAACGGCAGTGTCTCGTTCTTCACGAAAGACGAGGAGACACGGTTGCCCAAGACCAAGGACCTCCTTGCTTCGTACGGTTTCGGGGCCCGCCTCAATTTAGGCATCTTTGTGCTGAAGTACGACCTGGCCCGCCGCACCGATCTGGTCTCCAGCACGGGATCGTGGAAGTCGTTGTGGACCCTCGGAGCGGAGTTTTAGCCGGCCAGGCAGCGCCGGAATCTGCCGACGCGCCTCCTTGGTGATCTCATGTGGAACTCTCGTTCCTGCGGAGGGTCGTCAGCGGCGCGGCTTTCAGCGTGTGACTGGGGGCGCGCGGCATACGATCTGTGAGTAGACCGAAACCCGATCCCCAAACCCCCACGGGGGGTGCTACTGCACAGAAATCCGGCCGTCCCCTTCCGTCGTGAAGCAGCCGATCTCCACGGCGTCTACACCCGCTCCGTGAAGTGCCTCAAGCGCCGCCTCCATCTGCTGCGGGGATATCGCGACCAGCAGGCCGCCTGAGGTCTGGGCATCGCACGCCAGTAGCCGGTAGGTCTCTGATACGGCGTCGTGCCACGAGACGTGCGGAGCAACATGCTGTCTGTTGTTCAAGGTGCCCCCTGGGACAACACCCCCCGTGGCCAGCTCAGCCGCGCCTCCGATCAGCGGGAGTGCGCGATGGTCGATCTCGACGTTGACGTTGCTCCCCGCAGACATCTCGCGCAAATGCCCCAGGAGCCCGAAACCCGTCACGTCGGTACAGGCATGGACGTCAAAGGCCTTCAGGACCTCGGCCGCGGCTCTGTTGAGTGTGCCCATGACCTCCTGGATGATCTGCTCCTGCTCCCGGCTGAGCAGGCCGCGTTTCAAGGCGGTTGTCATGACGCCCAGGCCGAGCGGTTTGGTCAGAATCACACCATCGCCCGGAAGGGCCCCGAAGTTCTTCCACAGCCTGTCCGGATGGACGAACCCCGTAACCACGAGCCCGAACTTCGGCTCTGGATCGTCGATCGTATGCCCTCCGAGAATCGGGATCCCTGCCCGCCCGCATGCATCATGCCCGCCGCGCAGGATGTCTTCCAGTACTCGCAACGGAAGCCGGTTCGAGGGGAACCCCACGATACAGAGCGCGAAAGCTGGCTCCGCACCCATGGCATAGATATCGCTCAGCGAATTTGCTGCGGCGATGACGCCGAACTGGTAGGGATCATCAACCACCGGTGTAAAGAAGTCCACGGTCTGCACCACCGCCACGCTCTCCGTGATCCGGTACACCGCCGCATCGTCGGCGGTCTCGGTGCCCACTAGGACATTCGCATTCTCCCTCATCCGCGGGAGTGCCGCCAGAACCCGCTCCAGGGCTTGAGGCCGCAGCTTGCAGGCACACCCTAGCCCGCTGGTGAAGCGAGTGAGCCGTATCGTCTCATCTGAAGGCCTCGCGCATGACGTCTCGGCCTCGGGTCTCAGGCGCCGGATCACCCTGACTATCGCTTCCCCGGCCCGATCCACCTCGGCCTCGGTCAGCATCGCTCCGGTGGAAAAGCGTATGGTTCCCATAGCAAACTCAAGGGGTACATTCATGGCCGCCAGGGTCGGTGACATTTGCACCTCGTCGGCGTGGCACGCCGCACCTGCCGATGCCGCCACCTCCGCCAGTTCCGACAGGATCATGGTGGCCTCAATGCCCCGGAAGCTCAAGCTGAGCGTGTTCGGCAGCCGCCTTTCCGGGTGGCCGTTCAGCCGCACATCAACGACACGCGCGACAATGCATTCATGAAGCCGGTCTCGAAGGCTGCGCATATGCGCAGCCCGCGACTCAAGATGCCTCGCGGCCAAGTCGCAGGCCGTTCCCAAACCGACGATTTCCAGCACATTCTCGGTTCCCGCGCGCCATCCTCGCTCGTGATTCGCACCGTAGATCAGCTTCTCCAGCTTCACTCCCGTGCGAACATAGAGCGCACCGACTCCTTTCGGTGCGTAGAGCTTGTGGCCCGCGAGAGACAGCAGATCCACGCCCAATTCATCGACCTGCACCGGGATCTTCCCCGCTGACTGCGCGGCATCGGTGTGCATGACAATCCCGTTACGCCGGGCGATGTCGGCGATTTCGCGAATGGGCTGCACTGTGCCGACCTCGTTGTTGGCGTGCATGACCGAGATGAGAATCGTCCCCGGGGTCAAGGCCCGCTGGATGTCCGCCGGATCCACCATGCCGTATTCGTCGACCGCAACCACGGTGATGCGAAAGCCTTGAGATGCCAGATAGGTGCATACCTCGCTGACCGCGGGGTGTTCAACCGCCGACGTGATGATGTGGTTGCCCTGCCCGCGTCTCGCATGGGCGATACCGCGGATCGCCAGGTTGTTCGACTCCGTCCCGCCGCTGGTGAAGATGATCTCCTCGGCGTGGGCCCCCAGCATCTCGGCCACGTGCCGGCGCGCACGCTCCACCGCGGTTTTGGTGCGCGCTCCGTAGAGATGGCTGCTGGAGGGATTGCCGAAATGGGTCTCCAGGTAGGGGCGCATGGCTTCCACCACCCCGGGATCCAACGGTGTCGTGGCATTGTAGTCCAGATAGATCGGATCCATGGCTTCCCCCTTGCTGAGGTCGAGCACAAAGACGATATCCGTGTCGGTGAGCCGCACGGTTCTTTCCCTCCAGTATGCACCGCGAGGTCGCCGGCACGCAAGGGCCTGTCGCGGCTGTGAAGAAGAACCAGCGGGAGTGTAGTGCCACCATTACACGCCGATCACTTCACGTGGGGGAGAACGTTCAACCCGGAGGAATCGCGACCACGGTCTCCCGAAGGCGGATGCGGTCCCACGATCCCGACTCTCCCCCCGGCGGGCGACCAGGGGCGGTCGCCCCTACGAGGCAACGCTCCCGCGCACATCTAATGTAGGAGACCCGCATCCGACGGTGCGTGACCGAGCTGCGCGGCATACTCTCAGCCGTGAATTCTAAGGATCTGCTCGCGAAGCATGCTGGTCGCCCGCCATCGCACGAAAGCGATGGTCTTGGGCATATGGGACGTGTCATATATATGATTCGTCCTATATTCAACTGGACGCACGGCGGGGCGCCATCCCCATGCCGCTTGACCCGGAGACACTCGACCCTCTTCTTGTCTTCTGCCTTCGCGAGGGGTCAGCCCTGGCTTTCAGGGCAGGTACACAACCTCCGTCTTGCCGATTGGACGCCGAAGAGCCTCAGATGCAACGGACGCCAGACGAACGCCCCGGAAAGGTCTACACAATCGGCCACTCGACCCTGGCACTGCAGGATCTGTGCGCCATACTGAGAGACCACGGCATCTCGGTGGTGGCGGATGTGCGCCGGTTCCCTGCATCCCGTCGCAATCCCCAGTATGCCCGGGAGACCCTCTCTTCTGTGCTCGGCGATGCCGGCATCGGCTATGTCTGGCTGGGTGATGATCTGGGGGGTTTTCGAGCGGACGGCTACGAAACCTACATGACCACCGATGGGTTCGGCCGAGGCATCTCAGCCCTGGAGACCATCGCAGGAGAATCCCCCACCGCGGTCTTGTGCGCCGAGCGTGACCCCGCGGCCTGTCATCGCCGCTTCATCGCCGATGAGTTGACTCGCCGCGGCTGGGAAGTCATTCATATC
>JAFGKV010000158.1 GCA_016928395.1 Candidatus Fermentibacterota bacterium
CGGAGGAATCCTGTGCCCTTGCCGTGGACGATCCTGACCTCGAGGATACCCCGCTCTCGGCACAAGGCAAGGTAGTCCTGCACAAGGCTCTTCACTTCGCGGGGCGCGAATGCGTGAAGGTCAAGTTCGTCCGTAATGGGCATTTCATACGCATCGTCCGCAGAGAGCATTTCATCCTCGGACATCCCAGTCCTCCTTCCGCATAGGGCAACAAGGTACCGGGATATCCACTTGGTTCCAGTGCGCAGCGCCCCCTTTCTCCAGGGATGCGACCAGGTATATTGGCAGGCACGTGATAAGGATCATGGAGTCTTGTCCAGGAGCAGCCCATGCATGTCGGGATTTTCGGCGGCACCTTTGACCCGCCCCATTTAGGCCACCTGATCATCGCCCAGGAGGCGCACGCCCAGGCAGGGCTCGACTCCGTCGTGTTCGTGCCGGCCATGGCGCCCCCGCACAAGCGCGGTTTCGCCGTCTCGCCTTTTTCCGTACGATTGGCCATGGTGCAGGCGGCGATTGAGGACAACTCTGCGTTTGAGGTCTCAGACATAGAGGGGCGGCTGCCCGTCCCAAGCTTTACGGTGGATACGCTGCGGGCGCTGCGACGACTCAGGCCCGAGTGGGATGATATCGACCTCATCATGGGATCCGACTCCATGCTCGAGCTGCCCACATGGAGAACCCCCGGGGAGCTAGTCGCCATGGCGCGGCTCGTGGTGTATCCGAGGCAGGGCGCTCCCGTGCCGGAGGCGAGACCGGAATTCTCGTCGGCCGCTCTGGTCTTGGATGTGCCAGAGCTTCCCTTCTCGTCCACCGCCATCCGGGGGCGCGTATCTCAGGGTCGGAGCCTGAAGTACTGGGTTCCTGAGGGCGTGATGCCGCTGATCGCCCGGCACGGGCTCTACCGGCCGGAAAGGGAGAACTGAGGTGGGCCGTGCACCAACCTACATCCTTGACGGCACCGCCATGGCGTACCGCGCCTTCCATGCCCTCAGGCGGCAGGATCTCTCCAGCAGCAGCGGCCAGGCCACGGGCGCGGTCTACGGCTTTGTGCAGATTCTGGAGACGGTTCTTCGAACCGCGGGCGACGACCGGGTGGTCGCCACCTTCGACGCCGCTGCCCGCACCTTCCGCCACGAGATGTTCCCCGACTACAAGGCAACGCGGGAACGCATGCCTGAGGAGTTGCAGGCCCAGATGCCTTACATGCAACGAATCCTGGAAGCCAAGGGGATACGGGTCGTCATTCTGCCCGGGTACGAGGCGGATGATATCATGGCAACCCTTGCCCTTCGCCTGGTGTCGGAGGATGAGGACTGCATTCTGGTGACGTCGGACAAAGATATGGCGCAACTGGTCAGCGACCGGATTCGTCTCATGCCGCCACCCAAAGCCGGCATCGTATCCCTGTTGGGACCGGCCGAAGTGGAGGAGAAGTACGGGGTGCCGCCGAGCCTGATCCGTGATTTCATGGCGCTTACCGGCGATACGAGCGACAACGTGCCTGGCGTGCCGGGGGTAGGTCCGAAAAGGGCCGGGGAGCTTCTTCGGGAGTTCGGAAACCTGGACGGGGTCTTGGCCCACGCCGCAGAGGTACGGCTTCCGTCTGTCCGGGCGGCGCTGCTGGAACACGGTGAGAAGGCGTGGCTGGCGAGGGACTTGGTGACGGTGTGCACCGATGTGCCGGGATTGCCCGAAGACGTTCTCCAACCTGGTGTTCCCGATCCCAAAGGATTGCGGGATCTCTTCACCGAACTGGAGTTCGCCTCGCTGGCGGCACAGGTGGAAGTGCCTGATGACTCAGCTCCTGCTGCGGACTATGTCACAGTGACCACCGAGGCTGGACTTGAGGCCGCATTGGAGGAACTGGCCGGGGCCGAGGTGCTGGCGTTTGATCTGGAAACCACCTCCCTTGACCCGCTGGCGGCCAGACCGGTTGGCATCTCGCTGTGCGGGCGGCCGCTCCGGGCCTTTTATGTGCCACTGGGCGACCAGGGCGTGCCGATTGAGACAGCGGTGTCTCGCCTCCGACCACTTCTGGAGGACTCTCGGCGTCCCAAGGGTGGGCAGAACAGTAAGTATGATATTCAGGTGCTTCGATCCATGGGGATCGATGTTCGCGGCCTGACCTTCGACACTATGGTGGCATCGTATCTGATTGACCCCAACTTAAAGCAACGCAATCTGGATTTTCTGGCCTTGCGCTACCTCGGGGTCAAGAAGATCCCGACGTCTAGCCTCATCGGTAATGGTCGAGAGATTACCATGGACTTGGTACCGGTCGATCAGGTGGCTCGGTATGCCTGCGAAGACGCGGATGTGGCGCTTCGGCTTCACCTCCACTTCGCTCCCATGCTTGCGGCCATGGGGCTGGACAGGTTGTACCGGGAGGTGGAAGTGCCCCTTGTCCCGGTACTTGCCGCTATGGAGCGCACGGGGATCTGTCTCGACGTATCCTATGTGAGTCTCTTGGGTAGGGAGCTTGACTCCCAACTGGCTGACCTGCGCCACGACATTCACACGCGGGCCGGCGAGGAATTCAACATCAACTCGCCCCAGCAGTTGGGATACATCCTGTTTGACAAGCTCGCCGTGCATACCGCATTGGGAATCAAGCGGCTGCGCAAGACGAAATCGGGATACTCCACCGATGCCGCCGTTTTGGAGACCATGGCCGAGCATCCTCTGGTCGCTCTGGTCCTGGAATACCGCAATGTGGCCAAACTGAAGAATACCTATGTTGACGCGCTGCCGAAGCTCGCCGACTCCGTCACGGGCCGCATCCATACCAGCTTCAACCAGACGGTGACCGCCACGGGGCGGCTGTCGTCCAGCAACCCGAATCTGCAGAATATTCCGATTCGCACGGAACTCGGCCGCCGTCTACGGCGGGCCTTTGTCGCACCGCCGGGCCATGTTCTCATGTCGGCCGACTACTCTCAGATCGAACTGCGGATCCTGGCGCATCTCTGCGGCGATGAAGGCCTGGCGGAGGCCTTTGCGTCGGATGAGGATATCCACCGCTCCACCGCGGCCAGAATACTCGATATCCCCGTGGCGGAAGTGACGCATGAGCAGCGCTCCCGGGCAAAGGCGATCAACTATGGCCTCATCTACGGCATGGGACCCCGGCGTCTCGCCAGGGACAGCGGCATTAGCATGGCCGAAGCGGAGACCTTCATCGCCCGCTATTTTTCCAGGTTCCCCGGCGTGAAGCGTTACATGGACTCGGTACTTCAGAAGGCCAAGACTGAGGGCGGGGTTCGCACCATGCTGGGTCGGTGGCGCCCGATCCCGGAGATTGCCTCATCCGATGGAGGCGCCCGCCAGGCAGCGGAGCGCGCCGCCATGAATACCCCAATTCAGGGCAGTGCTGCGGATCTGATGAAGGTTGCCATGCTCAAGGTATTCGAAGCTCTGGCGCCGTACGGCGACGCTGCCAGCATGCTGTTGCAGGTACATGATGAACTGGTGCTGGAGATCGCCGCTGACGTGGCCGAACCTGTACGGCGAGTGGTAACCGAAGCCATGGAGAACGCCCTGCCGCTCTCAGTGCCTCTTCGGGTTGACATCGGCGTGGGGCCGACGTGGTTTGATACCAAATGATCACCCGTCAGCGAGGCCAAGCGCCTTGCCTCATCGGCATCACCGGGCTGCCGGGCAGCGGCAAGTCGGCATGCGCCTCAGCGTTTGCCGCCTCCGGCGCCAGAGTCGTTTCCGGCGACATTGCGGGGCACGAGGCCCTGACGAAGACGAGTGTCTACCAGGAGCTGCTCAGGGTCTTCGGCAAGGAGATCGGCTCGGCCGATGGCATCATTGATAGAGCCGCCTTGGGCCGTCAACTGACCGGGCGCGAGAAGGTTGCCATGCTGAACCGCATCGTGCATCCTCCGCTGCTTGAGATTCTTGCCGAGCGGGTGCGGGCGGCGCTGGATGAGCCACAGTGCCCCATGGTCGCGGTGGATGCGGCGCTCATTCCGGAGTGGGGCATAGAACCGTACTTTGACCTCGTGATCTATGTCGCATCCCCCCCGGAGCTTCGGGGCCCTCGCCTGGAAGCATCGGGCCGGGATCTTGTGATGATCGGAGTTCTGGAACAGAGTCAACTGGCCGAAGACGCCAAGAGAAAGCGGAGTCACATCGTTGTCGATAATCTATGGAGTTTGGAAGAGCTCAACCGGCGCGTCCATGCGCTGTTCTCCGCGCTGACGCGCATTCGCCACGAGGAGGCATCATGTCCAAGGAGACTGTGGAACGATTAGCAGAAGCGCGGGAGCGAGTTCGAGTGCTTCGAGGTTTTCTTTGATGCGGAATCGCTGAAGGTCAAAGCTGCCGAGTTGGAGGTTCGCGCCGCCTCGCCTGAGTTCTGGTCAGATCCCTCCGCGGGGAAGCTACTGAAGGAGCTCACCAGAACCCGGGAGCAACTTACGAGCATCGACACGCTCTGCGCCGATGTGGAGGAATTGGCCGAGCTATCTCGCATCGCCGATGCCGAGGGCGACGAATCCATCGAGGCGGAGTTGGATGCCAGTCTGGCCGAACTCGCCGGTCGCATCCGCGAGAAGGAGCTGGAGCAAATGCTCAGCGGGCCAGATGACCACCGGGATGCCATAATGACCATTCATCCCGGTGCCGGCGGCGTCGAGTCCATGGATTGGACAGCTATGCTGGCGAGAATGTACCAACGATGGGCCGAGCGACGAGGATACCAGTGGCAGGTCCTCGATATGCTTCCCGGTGACGAGGCCGGTGTGAAGAGCCTCACCGCCGAGATCTCCGGCACTCACGCGTATGGATACCTCAAGGCGGAGTGCGGAGTCCATCGGCTGGTGCGCATCTCTCCCTTTGATGCCAGCAGCAGGCGTCATACGTCGTTCGCCTCGGTCAATGTGCTCCCTGAGGTTGATGATGCCATCGCGATCGAGATCGATGAACGCGATATCAGGGTGGACACGTACCGGGCTTCGGGCGCGGGCGGGCAGCACGTGAACAAGACGAGTTCCGCGGTGCGGATCACCCATATCCCGTCCGGTATTGTGGTCCAGTGCCAGAGCGAACGATCCCAGCATCGAAACCGAGAGAATGCCATGAAGATTCTCATGAGCCGGCTGTACCGGAAGCGAGTCGAGGAAGAGGAGGCCCGGCAGGCACAGATCCAGGGGGAGAAGACCGAGATCGCGTGGGGCAATCAGATCAGATCATACGTGCTCCAGCCCTACTCCTTGGTCAAGGACCATCGGACGGATGCCAGTACGGGGAATGTCCAGGCGGTGCTCGACGGGGAGATCGACGACTTCATCGAGGCATTCCTGTTGCACAGGGCGTAGGCGCTCCAGGGCCCGATTCCGAGACGCAGGAGTGTGCCTATCGTGGCGTAGTCATGTCGCGCAATGCTTGACAGCGGAGGGCGTGGTGCCCATCCTGGGCATGTTGACATTCCTCGATCTGGCCACCGGTGACGGAGATTCGATGGAGACGTATCGTGTATGAGCCACGGAGACGCCTTCGCTATCCGAGGCGCCAGGAGATTTGGAGAGAATCGTGACACCGAGCTTCTACTCATGGGGAGCCTGTCAGGAAGTCACAGGCTCGAAGCATTTCGTAGATACGGGGCGGCACACGCTTATGATCGACTGCGGAATGTTCCAGGGTCGCAGACAGGAAACCTACGAGCGAAACGCAACATTCCCGTTCGACCCGTCGGCCGTCGATGCACTGATCCTGACCCACGCCCACTTCGACCATTCGGGCAATCTCCCCACTCTGGTGAAGGAGGGGTTTGCCGGCACGGTGTACTGCACGCCTGCAACGCGAGATCTGACCAATCTCATTCTGCTGGACTCCGCCCATATCCAGCGCAAGGACGCTGAGTTCGCTCACAAGAGAAGCAAGGGGTTTGTCCCTGATCCTCTGTACGACGAGGAGGATGTTGCCGCCGTCATGGATCGCATGGTCACCATAGGGTATGACCGCCCATTCCCTGTGCCCGGCGGAACAGCGACCTTTCTTGATGCAGGGCACATTTTGGGCTCGTCGCTGGTGGTGCTTTCATTGGACGGGGGGCCAATCATCGGCCTGACAGGGGACATCGGCCGACCTCATCTGCCGATTCTCCGCGATCCACAACTATTCCCGCGTCTTGACTTCCTGGTCAGCGAGAGTACCTATGGTGATCGCCTTCACGGTTCCCTGCCGGATCTCCAGAGGCGTCTGGCCGAGGTTCTGAACAGAGCGGTAACCAGGGGAGGGAAAGTGATCATCCCTGCGTTCGCGGTGGAGCGTACGCAGGAGATCATCTACTGTCTTCACCTTCTCAAAGACCAGCATGCCATTCCTGTTGATTTGCCCATGTTCGTTGACAGTCCGATGGCAATTAGCGCTACGGGCATTTTCCGGATGCACCCGGAGTGCTTTGACAAAGAAACCCGGCAGCTTTTCCGCACGCATGAGCGCAATCCCTTCGGCTTCGAAGGGTTGCACTACATCAGGCATGTGGAAGACAGCAAGGCCTTAAACAACATGTCAGGTCCCATGGTCATAATATCAGCCAGCGGCATGTGTGAGGCTGGGAGAATCCTTCATCATCTTCGCAACAACATAGCAAATCCGGCCAACATCATACTCATCGTGGGGTTCATGGCTGAAAACACTCTAGGCCGAAGGCTCGTTGAGGGTCACAAGGAAGTAAACATATTCGGTGAACCCCACGCCGTTGAGGCGGAGGTGGAGATCATGGATGCCTTCAGCGCCCATGCCGATTATCGAGAGATGGGGGAGTACTTGGGGAGGCTCGATCGTTCGCGGCTCAAGGAGATATTCCTGGTGCATGGTGAGGAGAGCGCGCAAGAACCCTTGAGGAAGCGACTGGTGGAGCAGGGCTTCCCATTGGTGACCATCGCGCAGTACGAGTCCACGTACTCCCTGGATCGATAAGCATCCCCACGTGGCAAACCTGTCTCTCGGTGTCACGCGGGCACGATGCTTGACCTCCTTGTGCTGGGGGCGTGATGTGATACGACGAGGTTTTGGCCCGCTGCTCTTGTGCCCGCTCGTCGTGACTGCGTCGTGGCTTGGGTGCTGCCGCAGGGCAACCGAGTTGAGGCTCGCGGACGTGTGGCCCCTCTGCTGGATCGAGGAAGATACTCGGGTGATTCCAATCGGACTCGGCTCCGGTCGTCACTACATCGAAGGGTTCTTTGCGCCGGGTGATACCGGTCGCGCCATGAAGGGTGGCATGGCTGCCCTGCGAATCGATGCCGTATCGGGGGGGCCACGATCGCTGGTTTTCGAGTTGACCGCGCCTCCTGCCGGAGGGGAACTTCGGGTCACCGGCCCCCGGGGTCACGTAGTGGTGAGCTCGTCAGTCGACTCAGGCAGGCGGCTGGTGTCCGGAGTCGTTCCTGCAGGGGCCCTGGCGGACGGAGAGAACCGATTCATCGTGATGTGGAGATCGGCTGCACAGGGGCCGGCGGGCGGGATGGCCATTCGGGAGGCGTGGGTGAATCCGGTAGGGGAGGGGAAACTCTCCTATGTGGACTACGATAGTCTCCGCGATGATCTTCATATTGGTGCAGGGGCCTCGGTCGAAGTGTTTCTGGTGCCTGACCGCAAGGCCTCCTTAGGCTTTCGAACTCGGGGTGACGGTGTGGCGGCCATCGAAGTCGCGCACGATGGCCACGAACCGGAGATGGTCCTGGTCAAGGATGCAGCATCTCGCCCTCTGAAGTGTTCTGTGCCTGTTCCGACGAGGAAGAACTCGAATCTGATGGGAGTCAGGCTCATGACTACCGAGCGAAGCCTCACCTCGTGGAGCAACGTAGTCTTTTCTGGCCTGGCTTCTCCTGAGTGGATGGTCATTCCTTCGGCATCGCCTGGGCGATCTCGCGCCGACCCATTGAGGTCGTCGAACATTCTCGTCTATGTTGTCGACACGGTTCGAAGGGATCATCTTCAAATCTACGGATACGACCGTCCGACGACCCCCTACCTGGCCGATCACGTCAACGAGTGGTCCATATGGGACAATTGCCAGAGCCTTTCCTCATGGACACGGCCTTCCACCGCGACCATTCTGACCGGTCTTGACCCTATCGCGCACGGCGCAATCACGGAGGCCAGTTCACTGGCGCCCGGCGTGCCATCCATTTGGGATCCTTACCGGCTCAAGGGCTGGGAGGTCGCCTATTTGACGACCAACGACCACGTGGACACACGGTGGGGGTTTGCCAGGAACGTCGATTTCTACCGCCATTTCGAGACATCCCCGATTCGTCGGACAATCCATCTTGCCGCGGACTCGCTGCACCTAGCCTTCCTGGCCTGGCTCGACCACAGGGAATCGCCAGAGAGGCCTTTCTTCGCCTACCTGCACGCGACCGATCCGCACGGGCCGTATACGCCGCCAAAGGATCTGATCCCCCTCTTCTATCCTGAAGGCTGTCCGAGTATCGAATCCATTTCGTCTGAGCGCCTCAAGTTGATGGTATGCCCGGGTAACGTCGAACCTTGGGAGCGGGATGCCGCTGAGGCGCTGTACGATGCGGAAATCGCGGCGTGGGATGGAGAGTTCGCCCGTTTGCTCCGTGAGCTGGATGGACGCGGCATTCTGGAAAAGACGGTCATTCTTCTGACCAGCGATCACGGGGAGGAGTTCGGGGAGCATGGGTCGTTTTCCCATGGCCTGACGCTGTATCGCGAGCAACTCGAGGTTCCGTTTCTCGCCCGCATCCCCGGAGTAGGCGGCACCAGGCGACATGAGCCCGTGGACCACCGTGATGTCCCTGGGCTGCTTGGCTGGATCATGGAAGATCACGATCAGTTGTGGACGCCCCCCATGCGGCCGAATCGACCATCGCACTTGAGCCTGCGAGGCTTCGAGAAGGCGCGGCTTCAGACCGATGAATTTGCTCTGATTTGGCACACATGCCCCATTGGATCCTGTGGCATCCCTGTGCCCGAGTTTGAGCTGTTCCTGAAGGATAGCGCAGAGACAGCAGATGTTGCGGATCACCATGCCGTGTTGTGTCGCGCAGGGAGAGCAATGCTGGACGGGTGGATCCGGTCTGCCGCGTACTCAGAGCCGCGCTCACTTGACGAGCGAACCATGGATCATCTGCGGCTCCTGGGCTACATCACGGATGAATGAGCACTAATTCAGCATGAGGCTCTTCAAGGGTTCAGTGCTGATTGGGAGCCGAAGCTCTCGCACCCTGATCGTGGGTTGGTACGCCTACACGCCACGCGCAGCGATACGATCGTGGAATACCTCTTGATCGTGGAGGGCACTGAACCCCGCAGTGCTGTGGCGGATGCGCGCCGGTTACGAATAGTGGATGTCCACTCTCGGAAGGGAACGGATGTGAAAACGATACGAGCCTTTGTCTGTCTACTGTGCCTACTCGTGGCAGCGTGCCATACTGACACTGCCAAACCTTCCGTCTGGAGCACGGAGATTGCCCACCTCCCGGGAGTCTGGAGGGTTGTGCCCCGGCCGCGGAGACCTCACGTGGTGTGGTCGGAGATGGCGAGGGCTCGCGATCCGTCCGCGGCCACGTGGCGGCAGAGACCCGCATGCCGCGGTGATGAGGCCATTGTCTTTTCCTGGGGTCTTCGGGGAGGCGCGACGATTCACGGCACTCTTGCGGGACGAGGGCTCACAAACGCCAAGGTAATGGTGCGTCTCATCGGCAGGGGCGAGGATGAATTCTGGCCTCTCTGGGTGTGGCGGCCTGAAGCGGAAGAAAGCAGGGCAACCTTCACCGCGTCGGTACCCCAGGGCGGCCGGTGGGTCGGTGGGGTGATTACGATAAGCTGTCAGAATCCGGCGGACGCGTCCATTGAGGTAGCACGTCTGTCCATAGAGGAAGTCCGCCCTCCACAACCACGCCCCAACCTGATCTTGGTGACACTGGATACCTTCAGGGCCGACCACCTGTCCTGCATGAACCATGAGTCGGCGCCAACGCCAACGCTCGACTCCTTGGCTTCTGCCGGCGCTTTGTTCGAGCAGGCGGTGTCTACAAGCCAATGCACCGGTCCATCCCATGCCAGCATGCTGACCGGGCTGTACTGCTTCGCTCACGGGGTATACCGGAATGAAGACGGGCTTTCTCCAGACGCGACCACCCTGGCGGAAGTGCTGTCATCGGAAGGCTACCGAACGGTGGGCGCAGTCAGCATCGCCCACCTCAACCCCGCAACGAGCAATCTGGGTCAAGGGTTCGATGTCTTCCTCGAAAGCCAATGGCCACGGCTTGGTGGCGAACCGGCTGATGTTCGGACCGCCGAAGTGCTGCGGACCCTGCAGTGTGCGTCCGCTGATGACTCTCCATTGTTCATGTGGCTTCACTACTTCGATCCCCATACTCCCTATACGCCCCCGGATGAATACACGCACGGTTGCCCCCGAAAGGTCATGCCGGACGTTCGATATCTTCGAGGCATGGGGAGCGTAGCCTACGATCCTGCACGCGGACTGGTCAACGATCCCGCAGGAGAAGTGGAACGCTATTGCGGAGAGATCCTGTTCCTCGACCACCACCTGGGCGAGCTGTTCGCCGGCCTGCGTGTGCTGGGCATTCTGGAACATGCTGTGGTGATTGTCATGGCCGACCACGGAGAGGGTCTGGGCGAACACGGAATATACTTCGAACACGCGGGCATGTTCCAGGAGGTCCTCCATGTGCCGCTGATCATCAGTGGAGCGGGCGTCGCCGCCGGTGGGCGTGTTTCGGTCAGGGCCAGCGGCGTGGATGTCTTTCCAACGATGCTGGCTCGGGCGCGTAGTAAGAGCATGCCTCAGAACTACGGACGAGACGTGCTCCCGCTCACGACCGGCACGCGAAGGAGTCACCATGCGGTGATTTTCGCTGAGTCGGTAAACAGGGCGATCTGCGCAGCATGGAAAGGCGACGGGAAGCTGGTGTGGATACCTGATGACAAACCGCAAGACTGGAGCGTACCCGAACGCATCATGTGGTTTGACATCGCACAGGACCCGTCCGAGGTGAACAACCTCATTGCTGCGCACTCAAATCAGGCGCAACGACTCAAGGACGAATTCGACAAAGCGGCGGCTCGGCCGGTGGTGTCCTTGAGAGCCCATCAAGGCTCAGCGGATACGGATCGGCTTCGGGCGTTGGGCTATGTGGAGTAGGGGAGAGGGTGTCCGCAAGAACGCGGGGTTCGGATGTCAGTCGTGGGTGCCCGTTCTTTCCCCATACCCCGGGGAAGAATTCTCGCGCGATTCAATGCAATCGAGACACGCTATTCTAGAGAACGGTTACGGAGACCCGGAGGGGCTTGACACCCTTCGATTCAAACCACGCCACCTTTTCCTCGATCATGTCCCACACCAGTCGGTATCTGCCCGGGGTCGCGGGAGCCTTTACTCGGCATTGGAAGAACACTGCTGCTTCCGGTGGGGTGTCCTTTCTCAGCAATGCGCGCCCCTCTTCGCCTCGTAGTCTCTTGTTCTCCTCATTTGTCCAGTAGAATCCCAACTTGGTCGGACCTTCGGTGGACCACGCACGGTCGCTGGTGTTCCGCACCTTGACCAAGACTGTTACGGTGGAATCGGCGAACATCTCGTGAGGAGTTGCGTGTTCGACAATCGAATAGGAGTAGGCCGCAGTCTTTGCCTCGGGGGGACGCGGTCGTGCGACCATCGAGTCTCTCGTGGTGGCTTCCTGCCCGGCCGGCTGCTCCTTCACGAGGACCTGTCGTTCCATGGGAGCCTCGGTGCGAGGTTTCGAGCATGCGCCGATGACCAAGAACGTGCAGAGTACCGCTACGCAATCCTTCATCAAGACTCTCCCTTCGTGTCGGTGAAGGCGACTACGCCCATAGAAGACAACCAAGGTAGGCACCAGGGACTTGGGGATCAAGGCGGGGCTTCAAGATCGAGGGGCAGGCAGGAATGTCGAACCCAAAGATGTACCCCAGATCCCATCGAACCCGTCGGGAGACCGCTCTGTTGCGGAGACCGCTCCGTTCGCACATCTTCCGTGGATTGATCCCTCGCATTCTGGAGGAACTCCGTGATTCTCAGCCTGCTCCGGGCCACCATGCTCGGTTTCACAATGACGCTGCTCGCAGTGTCATCCCCGTCTGATCCGTCCCTGAGGGAACGGCTTCGAGACTTCTCTTCCATTCTCAGGATGATACGGGACGACTATGTCGACAGCGTGGACACACATCGTCTCATTCTTCACAGCATCGAGGGCATGCTCAATAACCTCGATCCGCACAGCGATTTCCTGGATGCCGACACCTACTCGAAGATGACGGAGGAACACCGGGGGTCCTTCTTCGGGGTCGGAATGACAATCGCTGTCCAGAACGGCAAACTGACCGTCATATCACCCATTGAGGGGACACCCGCAGCCCGTGCAGGGATCTTGACGGGTGATCATGTCGCCGCGATTGACGGCACACGCACTGAGGGCATCACTTCGGATCGGGCCGCAGAGCTTATCAGGGGGCCCAAAGGATCTCGCGTCACCATGACCGTCCGCAGGGAAGGCGTCGATCAGGATATGACATTTGAGCTCGTGCGTGACGAGATACCCATTTCCAGCGTTCCCTATGCGTTTTTTTTGGACGAAGGCATCGCCTACATCAGGCTGGCGCGATTCGCGAAGAACACTGCTGCTGAAATGGACGAAGCCCGGCAACGACTACTGGCTCGGGGGGAGATTACGGGGGTCATACTCGACTTGCGCGGTAACTCGGGGGGACTACTCTCCTCCGCCGTTGAAGTGTCTGATCGTTTCCTCGAAGGAGGGCGGCTCGTCGTCTATACCTCAGGTCGTATTCCCCGCAGCAATCAGAAGGAGATTGCCACGGGTTCGCGGACATGGCCGGCTGAGCCTCTGGTGGTAGTGGTCGATCGAGGGAGCGCCAGCGCCTCAGAGATAGTGGCAGGCGCCGTACAGGATTGGGATCGCGGCATCGTGGTAGGTCGAACCACGTTCGGCAAGGGGTTAGTTCAGAATGTCTACGAGCTGGCCGAAGGCAATGCGCTGAAACTGACGACTGCCCGTTACTATACGCCCAGCGGACGAAGCATTCAGCGGGAGTACAACGGCACCCGACTTGACTACTATCGGCGGGCCGGGCACGCAGAGGAGGACTCGCTGCTTCCAGTCACCCGTAGCCACGGCGGGCGACTATTGCGGGGAGGAGGAGGGATTGTCCCGGATGTGATCCTGCCGGAACCGCGCCGGCTCTCCCGTTTGGAAGTTGAAGCCCAGCGACGAGGGATAGTCTTCGAGGAAGCTTCTCACCACTTGGCCCGCACTCCCGGGATGCGTGACGAGTTCGGGACTTTTGAGGAGTTCGATGCTATCTTCAGTCCTTCCGAGGGTCTGGAGGACTCGTTGAAGGCCTCGTTCGAGCGTGCAGAGGTATTGATAGACCAGGTTGAGTGGGATGCCGCCCGAACCGCGCTGCTCCAAGCGCTCAAGGCTGAGATCGCCGGACATTTGTGGAGTCCTTCGGAACGATTTCGAGTCTTGATTCGGGATGACGACGACCTCCTGGCCGCTATGGAGCGTATCGACGACGCCCGTACACTGCTGGAGGGCGTTTTGCTGCCCGGTCGCCCCGACTCGGTCCAGTGGCCCGGAGAACGTCTTGACATGCCGCAGGCAGGCTGATAACTACGTGTTCGAGTGTTCCGTGACTGGCATTGCCAGGCGAACCTTTCCTACATGACCGGAGGTGATCCATGGTTCGTGTGCTGGTGACTCTCGTGCTGCTCGTGAGTGGGGCAGCCGCAACTACAATCCAGGACGTTCAGACGAATCCCGGCCTCGTTGGCACGATCGTCACCGTGGAAGGCGTGGTGACAGTGCCCAATTCCGTGTATTCGTCAGCGCCCAACAAGATTGCCGTAATTCAGGACGGTACAGGTTCCTGGAGCGGCATTATGATCTACTGCAATGCCGGCTTACCCACCGTCAATCTAGGCGAACGGCTGGAGGTAACGGGGACGGTAGCCGAGTATTACGACCGCACCGAGCTAGACCTTGCCGATCCGAGCGATGTGACGGTTCTGGGGTATGAGGGCGTGCCTCCTGTAACCTGGATCACCGCCCACGACATCTCTGACGCGAATCCCAGCGTCGCAGAGGGATACGAAGGCGTTCTGGTAGGCATCGAGAACTTCACCGTGGCGGAGATTGGGCCATACGAATACACTGCCCAGGATGGCAGCGGTTCATGTCTGATCGGATGGTGGTCGGTTGAGTGGAGCGAGTGTCCGGTCAATCTCGGCGACATGTACTCCTCAGTCGTGGGTACGGCGGATTACTCATACAGCGCGTACAAGCTGCAGCCCCGTTTCTCCAGCGATTACAACTTTCCGGTTCCCGTGGAGTTCGCGACCCTCAGCGCTCAGTCTCGCGGCACCGAAGTGGTCATCCGCTGGAGCACTATCACGGAGTCCGACAACTTCGGATTCAACGTACTCAGGAGCGAAGCCGTCAGCGGTCCGTTTGCCCGCGTGAATGAACAGCTTCTCCCCGGCGCAGGTACTACCATGGTGCCCCAGGTCTATCTGTTTGCCGATCGGCATGTAACACCAGGTGTGACCTACTTCTACATGGTTCAGGACATCGCCACCGACGGCGCGACCCAGGATCATGGACCTGTCTCGTGTACGTTCACGCCCCAGTCCACATCGTCGTGGGGTGCTATCAAGGCGCAATTCGCGGATTGATTTTGCGTGAGTGAGCAGGCGGCCCGCATGCGGGGCCGCCTGCGTGCGTCACCCCCCGAGCCCGTCACCCGGCCTTTCCCTCGAATAAGGAGTTCCCCATGGCGAGGATTCTGTGGTCCCTGGCGGTAGTCCTGCTGGCGGCCGTCCCGAGTCAAGCCATTGACATCGGTGATCTGCATACAAACAACTCCCAAGGTCAGACGCTCTGGAACGGAAGCATCGTCACCGTCTCCGGAGTGATAACCGTCGGAGTTGGAACCTTCTCAACCACCTACACGGACGCCTATGTTCAGGATGTCACTGGTGGTATCATGGTCTACCATCCCGCCATTCCCGTGAACTTCGCCTTGGGCGACAGCGTGACCTTGACGGGCGAGATTCAGCAGTACAGGGGCATGCTCGAACTCGTGCCGGACAGTGCCCAGGTAGAGTTGCATGCCTCCAATGTGCTCGTTCCCGATACGACTGTAGTGACCTGTCTGGGGGTGACCCAGACGTTCCAGCCCGACTACAGCGAGCCGAATGAAGGCAGGCTGGTACTGATCGAGAATGTGACCTACTCGGGCATATGGCCGTCGCCGGGCAACTCCGGCGGTGTCACCATCAACGACGGTACCGGAAGCTGTGTGCTCTATATAGACCGTGATACGGATTTGGACGAGATGACCCCTCCCGCGGGTACTTTCTCCGTTGTCGGCGTCATCAAGCAGTACGGAGGGTTCAACCCGCCATGGACTGGCGACTACGAGGTGCTTGCTCGTTACAGCCAGGATATCATCTTTCCCAATGCACCAAGGATTCTGACAGGCCCCGTTGAAACAGCTATTCAACCGACTTCCGTGACTGTTGTCTGGACAAC
The DNA here is from genome assembly GCA_016928395.1 of Candidatus Fermentibacterota bacterium. Taxonomy (GTDB): domain Bacteria; phylum JAFGKV01; class JAFGKV01; order JAFGKV01; family JAFGKV01; genus JAFGKV01. Next base: position 15,582 of record JAFGKV010000158.1, read on the forward strand.
AGACGTGCCGTCCAGCAGTGTCGTGGAGTATGGGCTCACCACGACGTACGGAACCACCGTGACCGATGCAACCCTGGTGACGGATCATGCGGTCGATTTGACCGGTTTGACTCCCGGCACCATCTATCATTTCAGGGTGAAATCGGCAGATGCCAATGGAACTACGGTGAGCGGCGACCGAGTGTTCTCGTCGGGATCTGCGGCCGGCTCCACCGGAGAGATGCAGGTCTACTTCAATAAGAGTGTCGAAACAGCCTACTCCACCGGTGTCCCCGCCCAGACCGTGGCAGACCTTTCATCAGTGGTGGTGCCGAGGCTCGATGCGGCGACCCACACCATCGATGCGTGTCTCTACAGCTTCAGTCTGATCAATGTGCGGGATGCCCTGATCGCGGCGCACAACCGGGGTGTGCTCGTCCGCTTCATCTACGAGACGGAGAATTACTCATCATACATCGGCAACCTCATATCGGCCGGCATTCCCTGTATTGCGGATGACTACGGTTCTAACGATGGCGCAGGCATCATGCACAACAAGTTCTTTGTCATCGACGCCGATGCCAGGGGCGAGGCAGACCCGGCCAATGACTGGGTTCTGACCGGAAGCTGGAACGCAACCATCTCCGGCAACAACCCGGGGCAGAATCATCAGAACATGGTGTTCATTCAGGACCAGGCCCTGGCGGGCACCTATACCCGGGAGTTCGAGGAGATGTGGGGATCCACCACCATGACTCCTTCTCCGGTGAACTCCCGTTTTGGCGCCAACAAGACGAACAACACGCCGCATCGCTTCGTCATCAACGGGATCGGTGTGGAGTCGTACATGAGCCCTTCGGATGCCGTATCCCAGATGATGGCGGACGCCATTCTCGCTGCGCAGAAATCCTGCTTCTTCGCCCTTATGTCGTTTACCCGCTGGACGCAACATGATGCACTGCAGTACCAGTGGTACAATGCAGCGCCTTGTTTCCAACTCCGCGGGGTGTTCGACAGCGCACAAGGCGGCCCTACCAGCGGCAGCAGATATCACGACATGATCGCAGACGCGTATGCCGTCGATCCGTGGGATCCCCCTGCTGACGACATTCAGCTTGATGCCGAGGGCGGAACTCTCCATCACAAGTATGCGATTCTAGACGCCAATGACACGGCGGGCAATCCGACGGTCATCACAGGTTCGCACAACTGGTCCAGTGCCGCAGAGACGATCAATGATGAGAACACCCTGTTGATCCATTCGCCGTTGATCGCCAATCTCTACCTCCAAGAGTTCGCGGCCCGCTATCACGCCGCCGGTGGGGTTCAGCCATTGGTTCCGGTGGATGACCTGGCGGTGACCCTGAACGCGCAAGGGTCGGATCTGGTGATGACGTGGGATCCTGTTGCCTGCGGGTACAGCTATGCGCTGTATCGTTTTACCACCGCCCATGGAGATACGACCGGAGCCACGCCACACGCGATCATTCCCATGCAGCCGACGACCTACACCGATGTCGGAGCTCTGGGGAATCCTTCGGTGAACTACTTTTACTACGTGGTGCCGCGGAACATGGGTGGCGATCCGTTCGGGACCGGCGCCCGTTTCGGCGAGTTCGATTACGGCGCAGACATCCCGGCGAGCATGAGGATTGTTGTGGGAAATGAGCAGTCCCGCTGATTCGGTATGGGAGCGAATCCAACTGACGTGCGGTGACATCACCGCATGGCACGGCGACGCCATCGTGAATGCGGCCAATAGGTCGTTGCTGGGCGGTAAAGGAGTGGACGGCGCCATCCACCGCGCAGCAGGCCCAAGGCTCACGGATGAGTGCCGGGCGATAGGTGGCTGCATGACCGGAGATGCGAAGCGCACGGGGGCCTACGAGCTGCCCGTGCGCTGGGTCATTCACACGGTCGGCCCTGTCTGGCGAGGCGGCGGCAGGGGAGAGGAGGCGTTACTCTCCCGGTGCCACCGCAGGAGCCTTGAGCTGGCGGCCGAGGTCGGGGCCCAGACTGTGGCGTTTCCCGCCATCAGCACCGGCGCATATGGGTATCCCGTCGATGAGGCCGCCCGGGGTGCGCTGCCTACCGTTGCCGACTTCCTGTCCCGTCACCCGATTCCCCAGCACGTGACCTTCATGCTGTTTAGCACTGCGGCTTTGGATGTGTGGCGGCGGGTGTTGGAGGAACTCAAGCAGGAGTCTATGCCATGATGCGTCGAATGCTTCGCGCGAAGATCCACCGAGTCCGGATAACGGCTACCTATCTGGACTATGAGGGCAGTCTTGGTATTGCCCGCGAGCTCATGGAAGCCTCAGGCATCCTTCCTTGGGAGGAAGTATACGTCGCCAATGTCACCACAGGTGAGCGATTCACAACCTACGCGTTCGAGACACCTCCGAAAACAGGAGTTGCACTCTACGGCGCGGCGGCTCGACTCGGTGCGGTGGACGATTTGGCCATCGTCATGACATATGCCGGTGTCGACGACGCCAACGCTGCGTCACATCGGCCCGTGGTGGTACGGATGGAGGACGACGGGATTACGATGCGAGGGTTGTAGGAGCAATAGCTTCGCCAAACTGCTGCGACCAGAAGCGCCGGAAGGGCTCGCAGCGCCGAAGCAGCTCGGTGCAGTTGCCCTCGTCCAGTACCCTGCCCCTCTCCATGACGACGATGCGATCTACGGCGCGGATGGTGCCGATGCGATGTGCGATGGTGATGGATGTACGGCCGTGCAGGAGTCTGCGGAGCGCCTCCTGCACTAACCGTTCCGACGTTGAATCCAACGCGCTGGTGGCTTCATCGAATACAATGATCGGCGCGTCACGCAGGATGGCCCGGGCAATGGAGATTCTCTGCTTCTCGCCCCCTGACAACCGGGCACCCTGCTCGCCCAAGACCGTGTCATAGCCATCCGGCAGATGCTGGATGACATCATGGATGAGCGCCGCCTTGCAGGCGGCTTCGAGGTCAGCAAGCGTAGCCGAGGGACGGGCGAACTGGAGATTCTCCGCCACCGAAGCATTGAACAGAAACGTATCCTGATCCACGTAGGCAATGTGGGAGCGGAGATCATCGAGCCTCAACTCCCGCAGGTCTACCCCGTCCACCAAGACCGCGCCTTCCTGGGGATCGTAGAACCGGCAGAGCAGGTTCAACACTGTGGTCTTGCCCGCACCAGATGGGCCGAACATGGCAACGGCCTCACCTGGTCGTACCTCCAGAGAAAAATCGCGCAGTACCGGCGTCTCCTGCTCATACGAGAAGGTAATGCCGCGGAACGATACGTGGCCGCGCACATTCGTGAGCCGGCGGGCGTCGGGTGCATCGACGATCAGCGGTGTGGCATCAAGCACTTCCAGGATGCGATCCAGGCAGGCGAGTGACGACTGGATTTGAATGTTGAGCGAAGCAAATGCCGTGACCGGCCCATAGAACGCTCTCCCCAGGACAAAGAAGAAGCCGAACAATGTGCCGGGTGTCATAGCACCGGTCTGAATTTCCCGCACGCCGGCAATGAGAACCACGATACCTCCGGCAGCCACCAGCATGGCAGTGGCCTGCGAGTGGTATGCCTCGACCATCCCCCGTTTGACGGAGAGGCTGAACAGGGTTTGCACCTGATCCGTGAACCTGGCCACTCTGAGCGACTCGCGGCTGAGGGTCTTGATGAGACGCATGCCTGCCATAGCTTCCTGCAGTGAGCGCGTCACCACCGCCAGTTGCTCCTGAAGCCGCATGGACAATACGCGGGCCCTACGGTTGAAGAAGCGGGTGACGAGGATAATGAACGGCACCAACAGGGCGCTGAGCAGCGTCAGTTTCCATGAACGGCTCACTACGAGGTAGATGGCGCTGAGTCCCAGGATGAGTTGGCTCAAGACCGTGAGAACTGTCGAGGTGAGCAAACCCTGTACACCCCCGACATCGTTGAGCACCCTCGAAATCAGGTCTCCAGCCGGATGGTACTGCACGAAGGATAGATCGAGTTCATGTATGTGACGGTACAGGTCCCGTCTGAGGTCGCGGACTATTCCGGATCCTACTGTGTAGATGAGGTAGCGATTCAGCAGGTACGCGCCGACCGCGACGAGGAAGAGAACGCCGTAGATGCCCCCCAGCTTCATGAGCCTTGACCAGTCCTTCTCCAGAAGAACCTTGTCCACCGCGTAGATGGTAAGCAGAAACGGAATCCACAGCGATGCCAGGGTTTGCAGAAGAAGAAGCACTGTCAGGCCACCCATCCTCAGCCGATAGGGCTTCAGGTAGGGGAGTACCCGGCGGGCGATAGACCACGGAGATCGGGGATACTGAGGATGATGCACGGACGCCACCAGAGGTGAGGATTGTGGAATCGGAATTTGACATCAGGTTAGAGCAGACAGACGGTGAGGTCAAGACTGAGGATGACGTGGCGAGGGCCTGGGGTGTGCTCCACAAAATCGCCAGGGCCGCATTGGAGGCGGTCCAACCCTGTCGTCTGATGTCTCGAATTCTCGCGCCGAGCCCTGCGGGCACGGTGATGCTGCGCCGCGGAACATCCTTGACCGGCCTGTCATACCGAAGGCTTTTCGTCGTGGCTTTGGGCAAGGCCGCCCCCGCCATGGCCGCTGCCGCGTCCACATATCTCTCGGCCCCGTTTGTGGGAATTGGCGTTGCCCCAAAGGGTGTGGTTTCCACGCTGCCCGGCTGGTTGTGGCTTCAAGGTGATCATCCTATCCCAACATGGAGGAGCGTACGTGGCGCTTTGGCTATCAGGTCAACCCTGACAGAGGCCACACGGGAAGACCTCGCTCTGGTTCTTCTGTCCGGAGGGTCATCGGCTCTCGCCGCTCTTCCTGTCGACCGGGACACGACTCGGCTGCGAACCCTTACGCAACGACTCCTCGAAGAGGGTGCCTCCATCTACGAACTGAACGAGGCTCGCCGACAGATCGATCTCATGAAAGGGGGAGGCATGGCGAGGTGGGCCTGCCCCGCACAGGTGGTTGGCCTGATCCTTTCGGATGTTCCCGGAAATCCTTTGTGGGTAATCGGCTCCGGACCAACGACAGGCGCGACCCCTGTCGCGGTACAACGATCCCCTCTAGTCATCTCTGCCCTTGATGCGTTCTCTTCACCACAACGCATGCCGCGACCACGTTGCCCGTTCCCATCGCCGCTGAATTTCATCGTAGGATCCAATGAAACCGCGCTTGAGGCTGCCGCCCATGCGGCCCGTGCACACCGTTGTCAGGTGGATATGCGCCCGGGAGGGCTCCGAGGCGAAGCCCGCGAGATTGGTCGCCGTCTCGGCCACGAAGCGCTCCAGCGTGCGGCTGCGCATCATCGCCATTGCATCGTCCTGGGTGGGGAGACCACGGTGACCGTACGAGGTAGGGGAGTGGGAGGACGAAACACCGAACTGGCTATGGCCTTTGCGATGACGGTGGCGTATCAGCGTTCAGTGTGGCTGCTCACACTGGCCACCGACGGAGTCGATGGGATATCGCCTGCTGCAGGGGCACTGGTTGGTCCACAGACAATGCAGCAGGCAATGAACGCAGGCATGGATCCCCAGCGGGCGATGGAAGACAATGCCAGCTATGACTTCCTGAGCGCCGCCGGGGCCACCCTGCGTACAGGCCCCACAAACACCAATGTGGCAGATATCGCGCTCGTCCTCATCAATCCCTAAGGAATCAAATCGCCTCCCGCGGGTCTCTGA
>JAFGKV010000159.1 GCA_016928395.1 Candidatus Fermentibacterota bacterium
AGCATCTGCGCCGCAATGTAGGCCGCGCTGACAACGATGGCGGGTGTCACGGATTCAGCTCGTCGTGGTGGCTCGCGCCACAGGCCAGGGCGCCAGCCCAGCAAGGGCTTGGCCTGCCAGGAGTGCAAGGAATGGCGCGATCATGCCACGGTACACGAACCCCGCCGCGGTGAGGGCATGGAGTCCCAGGAACAGCATGACAAAAATGGCGATTGCCTGGGGCAACCCTGGAAACGAAGCGGCACGCCACGCACCGATGCAGGCCAGCACCAGAAGGGGTATGTAAAAGAGGGCGGAGGCCAAACGAACAGGCGTCGGGGCATGCAATGGCCAGGGGGAAAGCATCTGAGTGATGCGGACTCCCACCAAGTCGGCATAGATCAGTGGATTGGCCTGGGCAAATCCCATAAAACGCGCCGTGAGGAGCCGGTCTCGTATCCACTCCGGTTCCGTGGTGAACGAAGGAAACGGCAGGAGGTCCGCGCGGCGAACGGACGATTCATGACGTCGCCTGATGGGATCGTAGAGCACCCGGCTCGGCGCGGGTTCAGACCACAGGTACTCGGGCCCCATCTTCTGATTGTTGAACTCCCAGAGATTACGCCCGCCGTTGGTGGTGAATAGGAGGGGTCGGCCCAGACTCGCGGTGTTCCTGGCCACCCACGGCGATACCGCCAGGATGGCGCCCGCAGTCAAGACGATGACGTGGCGGGTTCCTCCCTGTTTCCAGGCCGCACACCCCAGCAGCGGCACCAACAACCATGCGGTGGGTCTTGCCAGAAAGGCGATGCCGCATCCCACCCCCGCGAGAAGAGCGGCGCGAAGAGAACCGCCGGCACGGCTCAGAATCCAGACCGGAAGCAACGCGGTGAATGCCGCCAGGCAATGGGTGGATATCTCAGCCGATTGGAATGCAGCCAATGGATCGAACACCGCCAGGACCGCCACCACCAAGGAGCTCGCCGGTGACCACCGGCGGGCCGTGGCGTAGGCAAGGGTCGCGGTGGCAGATCCAATGAGCACACCCGCGCACCGTGCCACCCATAACCCCGCGGGCAGCCGAACAAATACACTCAGGAAGAGGGGATACAGCGGCGGCAGGAAGGCGGTGGGCTTTCCCGGGGGAACCACACCCCATACCCCGCCCACCTCGGACCACTGCGCAAGAGTGCGCCGCAGGATCGGAGGCGTATCGGCCTTGGCGGAAAGCAGAGTATCCGAGAGAGACAGACCACGCCCCGCCGCGATATTGCCCGCCGCATCCAGAAGGATAACGCCTTCACCCAAGGGAGCTCTGGATGCTGCGACCAAGGCCAGGCAGCGCACCAGCATCGCCGCTGCCAGCACTGCCCACACGGAGGGGCCTAGAGCGTGCGGGGTACTATACGTGGAAACCGTGTGGGTTTGCCCGGTAGTACTCAACGGCACGGGCGATCCCGGTGTCCAGTGCGATTTCCGGCGTCCATCCCAAATCCTGCTTCGCTCGCCGGGCGTCAAGACAGATCCGTTCAACCTCTCCGAGCCTGCGAGGCGCATACCGCGGCTCGACGTTGCTGCCTACTGCGGCGCGCACAGTATCGAAGATGGTGAAATCGGTCACTTCGGTGCCCCAGCCCAGATTGTAGACGCCGACCACCGTTCCGTCCAAGCCGATGAGGTTGGCGCGGACGATGTCCTTGATGAACACGTAGTCGCGGGTCTTGGATCCGTCACCAAAGATGACCGGCTGGATGCCGGTCAGCATTTGAAGGCTGAAGATTGCCACGACGCCGGCTTCGCCGTGGGGATCTTGGCGGGGGCCGTACACATTGGGGAATCGAAGGGCAAGGTACGAGACGCCATGGTTTTGCCAGTAGAGACGCAGATAGTGCTCCACGGTATGTTTGGAGATGCCGTACTGACTGATGGGGTTGATGGGGTGGTTCTCGTCGGCCGGCAGATGCTCAGGCTCCCCATAGATGGCGCCACCGGTGGAGGCGTACACGATACGTCTCGCGCCATGCATCCGGCACATCTCCAAGAGGTGAATAGAACCCAGTATGTTTGCCTGGGCATCGTAGATGGGTTCACGAACCGACCGTCGTACATCCATCTGCGCGGCAAGGTGAAACACGGCCTCAGGCTCGTGGGAGGAGAATACCTCGCGGAGTCTCTCATCTCTGATGTCGAGCTGGTAGAACCTCGCCCTCTCGCTGACATTTTCGCGGTGACCCGTGGAGAGATCGTCCACTACGACGACCTCGTGGCCCGCATCCAGGAGTGCGTCTTGGATGTGTGACCCGATGAAACCGGCGCCGCCGGTAACCAGAACTCTCACGACCTCATCTACCTCCTCACCGCCCGCCAAGGGACGGGCTCCACCCGTGCATCCTATCCGATACGTGATTTCCGCAACGGGCGACGATCAGCACATGCGGGTGAAGATATCCCCGCCACATGGGAACGCTCTTTGCCTGCAGGCCGTGGCGTCGGCACAATGCCACCCACTCGGACGAGCTTCGGAAGAAGAACTCACGGCCCAATGTGATGCGTAGGACCCTTACCGCCAACCACTCCTGGAATCGGTTGACCGTCTGCCGGATCGTACGCGCCGGTTCCATGGTTTTAATGAACAGGAGCCCTCCCGGCTGCAAAGCCGAGGCAATCGCTGCAATGAACACCTCTTGCCTATCAGGCTCAAGGAGATAGAGCACGTCAAGGACGACGGCGCAGGCGACATTGCGCACGGGTAACTCCTCGGCCCATGCCTGTACAAGAGCCACGCCGGGGGGCAGACAGCACCGGGCGCGGGAGAGCGAACGGGCGCTGGGCTCGATGCCCACGAGTTCGCGTTTCCCGATTTCGTGGCAGTACCGAAGGAAATGGCCCTGGCCACAGCCTATGTCCACGATGACTCCCTCGGGAGGAAGCATGGCGGCCACCTGCACAAGAGGCGCCGATACGAACCGCCAGAGCGCTCTGGTCAACGGCCACGGGCCCTGAGATGCATACGCGCGAAGGGTTCGAACCACTGCCTCCGAACGTGAACAGGAAACATCCCCAAGGGTGGAGGCTTCGGTGCAGCAGAAGCCCGTCATCGTCGGATCCTGCGCCGGGTGTGCCGATAGGCACTCATCTCAACGAGAATGCCCCGGATGACCCGGGGTGATGCCAAAGTGGAGGTTCCCCACACCCGGGGCGTATATCGGACTCCCATTTCGCCCACCGCGAAGCCGGCGGCAACGGTCTCTGCCAGGAGCTCCACATCGATGAACGAACCTCGCGATCGGAGTTCGACGGCCTCCAGCACGCCTCGTTTGACGAGTTTGAACGAGAAGTTGACGTCGCGCACCCCCAACCCAAACAGCCAGCTCACCAGACGATTGTACGCCCACGAATACAGAGCCCTGCGCACGCCCTCATCACGGTTCAGACGGTAGCCGGCCACCAGGTCGTACCGCGACATCAAGGGAACAGCAGGCGCCAAATCCGCCATGTCAATGGGGAGATCTGAATCGGTGTAAAACACCAGTTCCCCTCGCGAGGCCTCGAACCCCGCGCGCATGGATCCGCCCAGCCCCAGATTGCGGGAGTTGGTCACGACCCGCACATGGCGGTCACGGCGGGCATAGGCCAAAGCCAGCTCACCCGTGCGATCCCGTGAGCAATCATCCACGACGATGACTTCGAAATCCCGGGCGCATGAGGGCAGTACCGCCAGTGCGTGGGAAATCGCCGTTTCGATGTTGCCTTCCTCGTTGTAGGCCGGCAGCACCACTGACAGGGTGTGAGGACCCATGAAGTCGGCAAGACGCATCTCAGTAGTAGCTCGATGAAAAGTAGGAGCGGAGCGAACTGAGGTATTCCCGTATGGTGAGCCGGTAGGGCATCTCCCGGTGCTTGACGGCATACCCCTTCCAAATCTTGTCGGTCAGAGCGTAGACTCGGCTCAGAGGGAGCCGCAGCAAGAGCGGCAGAATCCTCAGTAGCCCAGGCCATTCCACGATAAGGGGAAACAGCATGCGTAGTCGCTCCATGCGAGTTCGATCGGGGAGTCGGAGCAGGCTGCGATGGAAGAAGGATGTGTGCTCGGCATTGGAAGGATCGCCCAGCACGAGCCCATGCTGCTTCACGTAGTCGCCTATCTCGGTCCTGGGATACGGCTGAAGAAGGGTGGCGAAGGCATAGCCGGGCTTGCACTGGATGTTCAGCTTAAGCGTCTCCATCGCCTGCTCGATGGTTTCGCCCGGATTTCCCAGGATGTTCTGTGTCACCAGCACGATGCCCGCGTCGCGCACCATGGTTGTGGCCTCAATGATCTGTTCCCGGCTCATACCCCGCTTCAGAAGGGTGTTGCGGATTTCGTCGTCCGCCGACTCGATGGCCATCTTTATGCTGACGCAGCCCGCCTCGGCCAACGCCGTCACGATCTCTTTGGTGACTAGATTGGCCCGGAGGTGGCAATGAAACGGGACGCCGATTTCGCTGCGATAGCGTCGTGAGAAGTCGGCGACCCACTCGGGATCCAAGATGAAGATGTCGTCCTGGAACACAACCAACTCGACCGGATAGGATTCCTTGAGTTTTCGAAGCTCGGTCATGACGTTGTCCACGGATCGCCGCCGGATCATGCGTCCATCAAAGTCGTAGAGCTGGTTGTAGGCATGGTTGAAGCAGTAGGAACACCGGAAGGGGCACCCCCGGCCGGCCATGACGAACGGAGTCTTGAGGGTCATGCGGTTCGAGTAGGGATGCCACAGCGTACGGTCGGGAAAAGGAATGCTGTCCAGGTTCTGGATGCGAGGCCTCAGGGGATTGCGGATAATCCCTTGTGCAGGAGTGCGAACCCAGAAGTTCCTGATTCTGGTGGGGTCGTTTCCCTCTTCCAGGGTGTCGAGGAATTCAACGAAGGCCTCCTCGCCTTCGCCCATGCAGATGGCATCTAGTGCCTCGGTAGTCTCGATCACCTCGGGGAAGAAGGTCGGATGTGCACCACCCATGACCACGGTCAGTGACGGTATCGCCTGCTTCAAGGCCCGGGCCAAGGCTAGGTACTTCAGGTGAAATCCCGTGGTGGCGGTGAAGCCCACTACATCTGCCCCCCATGAGCGGGCCAGGGAGACGATGTCGTCATGCAGCAGAACTCCCAGGCGAACCTCGTGGCCGGCCGCGCGGGCCACGGCGCCCAGGTATCCCGCGCCCAAGGGCATGGTCAGACAGTCATGCACTACCAGCACTACCTTCATACGCGCCGTGCCTTCATCAGCGTACGGCCAAGACCGGTCGGAGTCATCACCATGCGGGAGGTATACGCCCATCGACGGGGGTGAAGGTAGAAACGATAGTACGCCAGCTTCTTCTGTCGTTCGATCCACCCTGGCGACACACCGTGCAGGTTGCGAAATACGCACTTCTGGAAGCAATCGAAGTCGGCGAAATCCGCCGTCACGTGAGCGCTCCACTTGTTGTACATGTGTGTCTGAGGAAACGGCGTCGCGATATCGAACACCGCATCGTCGATGTCGAGACCGACCGCGTAGCGGATTGTCTCGTGCATGTCCTCCCGGGTTTCGATTGGCACCCCCAGAATGAAATAGCCCTGTACCTTGATGCCCAGCTTCCGGCACAAGGATACCACGCGGTCGACATCCTGGCGAGTGATCTGCTTCTGATAGGCCTCGTCGAGGATTCGCTGGACGCCCGACTCAATGCCGATATTGACCTTGCGCAGGCCTGCGGCGGTCATCTGGGCCAAGAGTTCCTCATCCACCAGGTCCGCACGGATATTACAGCACCAGAGCATATTCAGAGGCCGCAGCGCATCGCACACGGCGAGTACCCACTTCCGGTCCAGCACAAACGTGGAGTCCTCGAACATGAACCCCTCGATGCTGTAGGTATCCCGCAACTGCTCCAGTTCGTGTACGATGTTGCCAGGGCTTCTCTTGCGGATTCTGGTGCCGAACAGCATCGACAGCGTCGGCTGACAGAAGCTGCAACGGTAGGGACAGCCACGGCTGGCCATGATGCCGGTGCCCCGCATCTTGGGCGACACCGCATCCAGGGAGTACCAGTAGCGGAGATAGCTTTCCATTGGCACCAGATGACGCGCGGGAAAGGGGAGAGAATCGAGGTCGGCGATGGGCAGGGGCGGACCGGTGGAGATCAGTGTATCCCCCTGGCGAAACGTAAGCCCCGGCAGATCGCGCCGTGAGGGATCATCGGCCAGGGCCGGGAGCACTTCTTCGCCTTCGCCGGCTACCGCGATGTCGACCTCCGGCTTGGCGGCGGTTTCGGCAGGCATCACCGTGGGATGAGCGCCCCCCCACACAATCAGTGCCTTCGGCGCAGCCTGGCGTACGATACGACTTACGTAGCTGGCGGGCGTCAGATGAGTGGTCACCACGGAGAGGCCGACGATGTCGAACTGGCGGCGTCTGAGAAGGCGTCTCAGTTCGGTGAGAGGTCTTTGGGTATGCACCAGATCAAGGATCGCCACGTCATGGCCGCGCGCTTCCAGTGCCCCCGCGCAGTATCCTAACCCCAGGGGAACCTGCCCGTTTTTGTAGTGGGTCTCCGGGAATACGAGAAGAACCGAACTCACTTCATCCGTTCCTTAACTCGGGCCACAACCGCGCGATTTCGGCGAAGATCCTGAACGGGACCGAAGGCTTCACCAATCCCAAACGTCTCGTGCCGGAAAACTCATAGCTCACATTGCCCAAGGTTCGATGGAAATGCGAGACGGGAAGCTCCACGATGCGCGCTCCTCGGCGGCGGGCCTTCAGGAGCAGTTCCGCATCCCCCAGCCCTGTGTTTGAGCACAGCCTGAAGCTCTGCAGAAGGGTGCGGCGTCCCAGCTTGAATGAGCAGTCAATGTCCTTGACCTTGAGCCCGAAGAGGACGCTGATGATGAGGTTGTACACCCGAGCGACAAAGAGACGAAACGGCGGGTCCTGCCGTTTTCCTCGATACCCGACCACCAGGTCGGCATGCGCCAACTCTGGAATGAAGCGCGCCAACTCCTCGACATCGAACTGGTTGTCAGAATCGGTGTAGAAGATCAAGTCCATGCTCGACGCCTCGATCCCGCTGCGCAAAGCCGCGCCATAGCCGAGATTCCTGCCGTGGTGCACGACGCGGATACCCGTCTGCGTAGCGGCCATTTGGTCGGCCAAGGCTGAGGTTCCATCGGACGAACCATCGTCCACGACTATGATTTCCCAGTCAGAGGCGAGGCGCTCCAAGACCCCTCGCGTCTTTCCGATGATGACCGGGAGGTTCTGAATCTCATTATAGGTAGGGAAGAATACGGATATCGTCGGTCTACTCTGGCTCATGCTGGTACTCATTCAGCTCGTGCCCTTACCAGAAGCTGGTCCCGCGGGTCGACGGTGACGACACGCGCGCCGGGCACGATTCGTGACACAGCGCGCCTGAGCGCTCCTCCGGGAATCCACCGCACCAGTTGCGATACGTGGGCGATCTTCGGCAGGGTGCTGACCTCTACCTCGGAAAAGCCCACAAGGCGCAGAAGGTAGCGTATTCCCCTCCTCGTTGGGTAGTGTAGATGGGGCTCACACACCGACCACCATCGTTCACCCAGCAGTCTGGCAGCCATCGATCCACGATCAGGCACTACCAAGGTGAGGATTGCCCCTGCATTCATGTGTTTCCGAACCCGCGACAGCACTGCGACCGGTTCGACCAGATGCTCCAGTACATCCCACATGAACACGACGTCGTAGAGGTCATCGTCGCCGAGGCGTTCCACGCCACCCTGACGAACCGACAGACCGGCTTCCTGGCAATGCCCAACAGCATCATCCGAGAGTTCGAGCCCCTCTGCCTGGATTGAGCGCGCTCGTGCTTCCTCCAGGAGTATCCCGTAGGAGCAGCCGATGTCAAGGAGGGATTGAGGTGGTCTGCTCAATAGTCGTGCAACGACATCGAGCTCCCGGGCAAACATGATGCGCCGGGGTTGGGCATCGGCGAGATAGGCGAGCTCCCGGCTTGCGCGGTATCGGCGTTCGAGTCGCTCCTGATCAGGTAGGGGAGCAACGACCCCCCAGCCGCATGAGGGGCATACGAAGATGGCGTCGTGTGCGTTTCTGAGTAAAAGCCGCCGGGAACCGTAGCAGTCACCCGAGATGCCTTGGCGAGAGCGGAATCGCATGCGGCAGGGGGTGCCGCATGCCGGGCATGCCGGGCATGGCCCGCTCACTGCCTATCCACCGCAAGGCCCATGGCAAGGGACGAAGGGACTGCAGCAGGCCAGTATGCGCCGTCGAACACGGCCCACATGACCAGAAGGCACACAAGGGGAGCGGCGGGAGGAACCCAGGATGTCCTGCGGCCGGCAGCGGCGCATCCCGCGGCAACAAGCCACCCCAGCCATGCGCCGCCGCCAAAGATGCCTCCTTCGGCCAGGAGGCGCGCATAGGTGTTGTCGGGTGTAGTGTAGGGCCTGGCCCGCACCACGGGCGGCCCGAATCGCCGTGCGGCCCTTTCATATCTTCCCCAACCGACTCCCTGCAATGGTTTAGCCCAAAGGGTACGCGCTGTGACCTCTATTCCCGCCATCCGCCGGCCCATGTGCAGGTTTCTCCAGACACCCTGGCTTCCCCGCCCTCCGGCTACGCCCGCCACGAGCAAAACGACGCCCACCGCGCAGAGCACCCGCCACCGGGACCTGAACAGCCATGCACTTCCCGCTGCGACCAACGCGAAGTACGCCCGGGACAGGGTCGCGATGCCGGATGCAATGGTGAGCACACCAAGGCCCAGAATCACGCTGTTTTGTCTTCCTGCAGCCAGAAGAGCGGCACCTATCGTCGAGGTTGTCATGGCGAAGGCCAACGGATGGACAAAGGCGCCGCCAGCTCGTCCTTCACGAACGATATCGCCATAGGCGCGGCCCAGCGTGGCTGACAGCGTCCCGTACAGGGGATCATGAGCAGGATCCCGAAACAGGATGGCATGGAGGCCCGACGCCGCGACAACACACGAGACCGCAACGACGGCCGGCACGGCACAACCGATTCGACGGAGGAATGCTCCCGCGGCGTATGCGAGGGGTACAGCGGTCAACGACAGCGCGGTCTCAAGACCGGCTCCTCTCGCCACAATCGTACCGTGGGCGAGGGTGAGCGCGGCACACCCCAGGGCCGCCCGCTCGTCCCAGCGGCCTCCCCGGACACCCCAGGCCGCGATGCCCACAAGCGGGACAAGGTACCATGGAACCCCCACGTGCCCGATGTCGAATCCGGGCATGAGTTCGGGGTAGGGAAGCAGAATGACGCTACAGGCCGACGCGCAGGCTCCCGCGCACATCAGTGTTGCGGGATTCGTGAGTCTCGCCGCGCGAAGGGCCACGGCCAGAATCACAATCAAAGCGCCCACGGCGCCCCATCTGGCAGCGGTGGAACGAAGAAGAAGCGCCCACCCCGACGCCAGAGAGGGAAACGCGATCCAGTCCATGTCGACAACGGCGGGATGATCGATGGGACGAAAGCTCAATGCCTGTATCTCGCCACGCCAGGCAGAATGGCGATGCAGCGGCAGGCCAAGCTGCACCCAGTCGCCCCATTGATTGACAGGCACCGTCATGTGCCCCGAGGACCCATCATCGGTGACCCACTCAAAGCTAGTCGCTCCGATCCCGGAGTTGACACGGTACTGAATCACGACCACGGGGTGGTCGCAGGCTCTCAGGCCAAACCGGCGGGAAGTGACTATGCGCCCCGTTCCGTCGCTGCGTACAGTCAGAAACGACTCTCCAGCCTCGGCTTCCGCGTCCTCGACCCTCCACTCCGGTGGGCAGGCGTCCTGACGGAAGACCCATCCCGCGGTCACGGAGGAATCAAACGGCTCCTGGGGTTCACGGTTCATCCGCTCAATCCAAATGGGTTCTCCGAGCCACGTGGTGTGTCCTCCCTCTACGCCGCTGTTCCCCAGCGCTGTGTAGGCAGCGTGAAGCGGCGCCCAATGGCTCAGAATGGTTACTGTGTCAAAGGCGCTACTGCGGGGGAGCGCCGCGCGGAGATAGCCCGATGGGGGATCGAACTCGGCAACGAGTCGTTGTCCCTTCAGCAGGACGACGGGCCCAGCCGAGGGAGGAGCACACCGTAGTTCCACCAGGCTAAACCCTCCCGGCGGTATGGCTCCCGGCACGATGGTCCATTCTCCCGGGGCGCGCGGCACGATGTCGGCGGGCATGGTCCACGATACGGCAAGCTGTGCCAACACCACGAGGGTAATCATCGTCGAATGCTCTCCGTGTAGAGCTGCGCAAACCGGTCGGCGATGCGCGCCCACGAGAACCGGGTGCGGATGCTCTCCAATCCCTGCGTGGCCACACGCCGCGCCACCTCATCGTCTTCCAGGATGCGCCGCACCGCATTGGCCAGGGAGGGAGGGTCAGCGGGCGGTACAAGGATCCCGTTCAGACCATCTTGAACGATGTCGGTGATACCGCCCACCGCCGAGGCAACCACAGGCAGACACGACGACATAGCTTCCAGAAGAACCACGCCCTGCCCCTCGGTGTCGCCGCTGGGCAGCACGACTGACGGGAGGGCGAAAGCCTGGCAGGTTCGGTAATAGCGGGCGAGGTCTGTCTGCGCCACACGGCCGGCGAACACCACTACTGACGACAGGCCAAGCTCGGCAACCTGCCGCCTGAGCATCGGTTCCTCGGGTCCGAATCCGACAAGCAGGAGACGGAAGTCCGGCCACTCTTTCGCCAGTATGTGTGCCGCGGCGATGAGATGGGTAAACCCCTTCTTCTCGGCGAAGCGGCCGACTCCCAGCACCGTTTTCCCGCGCAGGCCGTGCCGATGCACGATTTCCTCGTCGGGAACGCCGGGATGGAACAGCGAAAGATCAACCCCCATAGGAACGAGATTCACCTGGCTTCCGGCATACAGCCTGAGCACCGCTTCGACCGTGGCATTGCTGTTCACGGTGCAGGACACGGCACGGCGCAGAGCGTGGGTGCCGAAGGGCCTGATGAGGGGATGGGTCATGGCGAAGACATCTCCCGCGTGGGCCGTAAGGATAAGCGGTATGCCCCGCCGTCTACAGTGGAGTGCGGCGAAGAAACCCTGCGGTACGATCCAGTGCGCATGCACCAGGTCCCAAGGGCGCTGGCGCAGCATTTGGGCGATGGCGCGATCCTGGGCGATGAGGAATCCCGGCAACTGAAGCCGAGCGCGCCAGTATCGTTTGAGATTCGGCAAAGCCCCGCCGTCATAGCACACCCGTTGCCACCGGCGGGGTAGTGCGTAGGCGAAACGGATTACCTGGAGACTCCCCAGCCTTTCGCTTCGCGCAGCCCCTGGTGCGTGCGGAACCAGAACGGTGATGTCGAAGCCTCTCTCCGCCAGGAGATTGGACAGGTAGAACACAAATGCAGGCTCGGTGTCGTCTGCCCAGCGGGGAAACGTCGTCGCCAAGACGAGTACGCGCGGACTGCGGTCAGGGCTCGTGCTGCGCACGGGTCAACCCTCTGCCACTACTTCTTTGAGCCACGCGCCCAGCTCGGCATGGGTCGTGACGGACGGCATGCGGGCGAACCCGCGAATCTCTAGGGGACATGCGCACTCGGGGTGGGGTAGGTACCCGTGCATGCCCGCCGGAGGTGCAGCGCAGAAGAAATCAGGCCAGAACACAGCGCCAGGCGGGGCCAGCCATGCATGGTTGCCCAGCTGCGGTGAACCCCATGCCAGGCCGAATGATTCACGGTCCGTCTCCGAGAGCGGGACCATATCAGGAGGCGCAGGGGGAAGCCTTGGCGTCTCGGCCCCGCCGGCATACTTGATTCGGACCATGGTGGAATCGATGAAGTACCGTATTCCTCCCTGCCCGGCTACTTCATCAAGCCACTGTGGCGGCCTGATACACCGCGACACGGGGAGAAATCCATGGTCGGAGAAAATGACGATTCGCAGGCCGGGCGCCCTGGACTGCATCTCTCCCAACACATTGGCTATTCGCCTGGCAGTTACGGCGCGGCAGTGAGCTGCCTGGGTGCTGGACGGGCCGAATCTGTGCGATACTTTGTCGAGATCGCCCAACTTGATGAAGTAGAAATCGCGAAGACCTTTGGCGAATGAGCGAAACACGAAAGCTTCGACTCTGCAGTCCGTGGCGCCCCACGGGCTGATCCGAGGCGGTGCTGCGAAAAGCCATGCTTTGCCCATTTGTCGCAGCACGTCGAATAACGACTCGGTATCGCCGAAAGCCCCGCTTTCGTCCGGGCGTGAGGAAAAGGCGGGCGCCACGTGGCGCAGGAAGCGGGGAGGGATCAGGCTGGAACGAGGCAGAATACGATGGTTCAAGGATGACGAGATCCGGTAGAGGAGGAAATTCAGATACCGCCGATGCCGGGGAGTCAGGGAATGCCACAGAAGATCGATGCCTGGAATGCGACACACGGCCTCAAAGGGGGATTGCTCCGAAAACACGTAATCGGTGAGCCATTGGTGTGCCGCGACGGAGACACCGGTGAAGATGCTTGCCTCCACATCCCTAAACCCTAGTTGGGGCATGAGCTTGCCTGGTGTGGGGTGATCCGCGTAACGCAGCCCGTCGACGAGAATCAACACCAGCGGCGACGTCACAATGACCGCTTTCTTCGGCGAGCCGTGGATGAGGCCTTGAAGAGGCGTACGATATCATCCCGAAGACCGTCAGGATCTCCGCGGGAAGAGCCGACTGTCCCCCGGGCCCACGCATGCAGCGCCGCTGCGTGGGAGGGCTCCTGAGTGGCCGCCAGCCACGCCCACGCGGCGGCCCAGGCACGGATGAGAGGATGGGTTCGCCGGATGCTCCCCAGGCGGAGATTCTCGACGACCTGATAGATGCTGACAAGGGCTGGCGCGAGTACACGCCGCAAGGGAATGCCCCGCTGCCTGAGTCCTTGATCCGCAAAAGGCCTCAAGAACTTGCCGCGCGCATGTCGGGCCAAGCGCTGGGCTCCATCGAGAGGACTGCCGGGGAGATATGCCAGCACTGAGGCTGCCAGGGGTTCTGTGAACGCCAATGCTTCATCCCGCGCACAGCACCAAAGGGCTGCTCCCTCTGAGGGATCGGGGCCAGCCGGGTTGAGCTTGAAGACAAGGGCTGCATCGGCGCGCTGGGACAGCGCGCCGATGCCCTGCAGCAGAGGGCCGTTCTCTTCTGCGATGGAAAGGGTGAGGTTTCGCGCCGCGTAGCCGGGCGTCCACTGGCCCCTGAGCAGAAGCAAGGCCGCGACCAGATCGAGGGTTGCCTTGGCCCGGTCATAGGCGATGGACTGGAGAATCTCCTGAGGAGGCAGAGCCGCGGAATCAACCCATGGTCCCCATTGCTCCACAAGCCCGATGAGCTTGTTCAGCACTGGACGAAGCCCGCTCTCGGGTGGGATCTGCGTGGGATCAGCGGGGATCCTCTCCAATAGGTTGTGGCCCCATACCACCTGCCCAGTGAGTTTGAGTTCCACATTGGCAAGATCATGAGGGAGCCTGGCCAACGTGTTCACGGACATCACCGCCAGCCCGATATGGAAGCGGCCGGGAGATGGTTTCTCCTCATCGTAGGGCGGGTAGCCCAATGCCTCGTATGCGGCCTGACGCACTTCGTCCACGGCATGTGCCGCCTTACGCAGGCTTCCATTGTCTACCACGGCGAACAGGTCATAATCCTTATAGGGCTCCCACCCGGCTGCCTGGCGTATGAAGGTGCCTTCACCCCGTGCAAAGGACCCGCCTAACACGAGACTCACCAACCCCGGGATTCGGGCCGAGGCTATGTCGGCGATGCAACGCATGTCGCGCTGGAGAACGCCAGCCGGGCTCGATTCAGCCACTGTCACAGGGTGGTGAAGAACGCTACCCGTCCAATCGCTCGATCACGAAAGGCGCCCCCGGCCCGAGATCAAGTTGGAGGGCCGCGGATCCATCGCGTACCGAGAGTTCCACATGACCGCTGGAGCCGATGACTGCGAGCGGCGTCCCCGCGTCGACCTCGGAGTAGAATCGTCGAACTGGAAGCTGGCCAGCGTCACAACGCACGGTCCACGACCCTCTGGTGAGGTCGATTCCAAGCTCTTCGGGGGCAATGTTGGAAATGCAGTTGCCGAAGTGGTCGACATAGATGACGGCGCCGCCGATTCGATGGGAGGATATCCGTTGCGGCCTGGGAAGGTCAAGCCTGACCACCGTTCTCAGCGGCGGCCCCAGTTCCTCAAGTCTCACACCCCGGGCGAGATAGGCGGCGACCGGCGCGAAAATGTCACGGCCGTGAAATGTGCTGCTGGTGCGGGGAAGAACGTACGCCCTGTTCTGGATGGTCACGACGCGGGGAGGGGGATCATCATCGGCGAGAAACCAGAAGAGCCCGTTGTCCGGACCAACAAAATACATGCCCCGGCCATGCACAGCGACGGGATGCCGCGCGCTGCCAACGCCGGGGTCAACGACCACGAGGTGCACTGTCCCTTGCGGGAAGTACTCCAGCGCGGCGCGAAGAGCAAAGGAGGCGCGAAGCACATCACCCTGGGACAGAGTATGGGCGAGGTCCACCAAATGGCAGGTGGGGCAGATCTGAAGAATCACACCTTTCATGACTCCCACATAGGGGTCATCCAGCCCGAAGTCCGTGGTGAGAGTTATGATGGGGTGTGCGTCAGTCATCGCAACCTACCTCCTGCGCGACCTTCTTAAGCCGTAGGGCCTTGGGTGTCAAACTTCTTTGTGTGGCAAGACCTCTGAGGGCGCGGGGCACACTCAGACTTCTCGATGGTGCGAGTCTGCCGCGCAGCAGCAGATCGGTTGCCTCGGGATGCCCTCGTACAGAAACCGACCCCATCGAACGGGGACTTGACCGCATCATCTCTTCTCAGGCCTGCGCTGTTTTCCGGAGTCCTTACTCTTGTCTTCATCGGTTGCCATCAGCCACAGAACAGCCCCCATCCCTGGATCGGTGGGATCCACCTGATGCCGACGGGCAACGGAGAACCCTGCGGGAGGCAGGTCGCAGGCTCCAGGATCAACACGGTTCGCCAGAGGAGCACTCATCAAGACTGGTGTGCCTCCGCCGTCGGCGATGCACCACAGTTCGAGGGAGTCTCGAGCAAGAAGCTGCAGGCGGCGCCAGTGCAGGCGGACTTTCTCCGAGCGCAGTCGGTCGGTCTGGGCCATGCACGCCACTAGATCGTTCAGGGCTTCCGACAGGTCCTGCAGCTCCTGATACCGGCATCCCGGCATCTCGAAGTCGAAATCACCCTCTGCAGCACGCCGGACCAGGCCGACCAGCCGTTTCAGGGGGTTCTGCAATGTCCGGGGAAAGTAGACGACCCAGGTTGCAGCCAGAACAGTAGTGGCCAGGAGTACCCCCAGCAGGTTGCGCTCACCTCTGGACACCAGAACTGCGAGCGCAGTCGCATCTTCTTCCATCCCCGATCGAGCTCGGTCGACCACTGACTCACCGATCGCCGTCATGGCGCGGCTCAGGCTGTCTAGGCGGGCGTCAAGTCGCCATGTCTGAGTTTCCGTGGCAGGCATGCGCAAGAGCAGAGAGTCAAGGTCGAGGGTTTGAAAGCCCGCCTCGGCCTCGGCCATTAGGCTGTCTCTGACTCCGAGGTCAGTCTCCGCTGCCGCCCGGAGTAGGTGGTCCAGCCTGGTTCGCCGGGCATCGAGCGCGGCCCGCGCATGGTCTTGCAGATGGGCGACGTTTGCAGCGTAGTTTGGCGACATAACCACCAGCGAATCCAAGGTGGCGGAGAACACCCCCGCCACGACCACACCCGCACTGGCGAGGGAATCCTCGCCTGCGACGCGGAGGGACTCAGCGATCGATGTGGCTATGGAGACATACTCACGCGCTCGTGCGGCCACGAGGTTGTCGCCCAGCAAGGCGAAGGACCGCGAGGCCCGTCGCGCCCCTGCTGTTGCCACCAGAAAGCGATGGCCAAAGCTCTCTTGTCGCGCGTGGCTGTAGATCAAGGTCTCGACCTTGTGATGAATGCGATTGAACTGCACCAGTCCGATGATGACCACCGGCACCACGGTCAGCGCGGCGATGCCCATGCCGAGACTCAGCCGCAGGCTGAGCGAAGACCGATGCACTACCGGATAACTCCTACGCCCGCTGTCGGTGCGCGGGCAACACCGAGCGGCGGGATTGCCATTGCCGCGGGTCGCCCCATCTCCTAATCCTCTCCGACCGGCGGAAGCTGGTTCCCCAGGGTGGCTAGCTCTTCTACGGCCTCTCCCGGGCCAACCACCACAAGTGTATCACCGGCTTTGAGTTCAAAGTCCGGGCCGGGCGATGGCAAGAGCCGCGAGGAAGACGACGGGCGGCCGTCTTCCTCGACGTTGGCCATTTGACGTTGGACACCGACGATCATCAGGTCGAAACGCTGCCTGAACCGCAGTTGGCCCACACTTTGCCCCCAGAGGGCCTCCGGCGCTGCGATCTCCGCCAACTGATAGCCATCCGCCAACTCGGCCTTGATCACCACCTTGAAGCTGAGGAGGCTCTTCGCAAGGCTCCTGGCGGCATCCGTTTCCGGATCGATCACCCGGTGGGCTCCGACTCGCCTGAGGATTCGCCGGTGCAGATCGGACCCTGCCCGGGCCACAATCATCGGTACGCCGATGTCCCTGAGAATGGCAGTGGCCAGAATGGAGACCTCCTGGTTCTCACCAAATCCCACTATGGCCACATCAACATGAGTGAGGTTGAGACCGGCCATGGCATCGCTGTCGGTGCATTCGACCTGGATTGCCTCCGCCACGTACTCTTTGAGGGCTTCCACCCGTTGCATATCGTTGTCGAGAGCGGTCACATCGGCCCCTTCTGCGGAAAGGTCCAATGCAAGCCTCGAACCGAATCGGCCTAGCCCCAGAATGGCGAATCGTGTTGAAGGTGCGTGGTCCATCGTTCTCCTTGATTCCTCAACCAGGCGTCAGGAAGGTCTCGCAGTGAGGGGGGAAGAGACTCCATCCAACTTAGCGCATGGCGGTACGATGCGCACGTCGTAACTACTCAACTCGCAGCAGGGCCTCGGAAAGAACACGGCGCGGCCAGACTCCTTGGAGTTGAGAGTTCCCCCACAGTACCAGGAAACCCCGCAACAGCCGTGCGGTGATCAGCATTCCTCTGCCGCTTCCAGGCGCTCCCTGTGCTCACCTGCCGGAACCAGTGCGCAGAAAGCCGAGAGCTGAGAGTCTGTCACGGGGCTCCTCTACCCGCCTGTGTGACCCATGGCGGTCATCCTACGATGACATCCCCTGATGGATAGGTGTGTCGCGAAACCCGCCGCCGGTCCCCCACCGACAATGCCAGCGTAAGGGGGCCGACTCGGCCGGCGAACATGAGGCCTATAATAACCAGCTTGGCCTCGGTGCCCAGCTCTGGCGTGATGCCCGTGCTGAGACCCACCGTCCCCAATGCCGAGGCAGCCTCGAAGATGAGATCCATTGGTGGCCGGGCTTCCATTACCAGGAGCAGGAAAATCCCTAAGGCCAATGTGCCCAATGATGCCAGAGAGATGGCGACGACACGCTGAAATAGCACATCCGGGAGGCTTCGCCCGAAGGTTTCTATGCGGGCACTTTGGGAGAGGAGTGAACGAAGCGACAGGATCAGGGCTGCCGCAGTGGTTGTCTTTATGCCGCCCCCCGTGCCGCCGGGGCTGGCGCCGATGAACATGAAGAGACAGACGGCAAAGAGAAGGGCTGGCGAAAACCGTGCCACGTGAAGGGTATTGAACCCCGCGGTTCGTGTCGTGACAGACTGGAACATCGCATGCACGACTTTGTGACCGAAGGGAAAGGCCCGCATCGTATTGTCGTACTCAGCAAAGAACAGCAGAAATGCACCGGTCACGATGAGTATCCCTGAGGTCACCAGACCCAAACGCGTGTGGAGCGAGAGCCCTCGCCACCCTCTGGGTCGCCGGTGCGGGAGCGGCATATCGTCGTCGAATACAGGTGCCACCGTGCGATGTCTTCTGCGCCAGCGGGGCACGAAGGCATCGCTCAGGTCCTTCAGGATGGGAAAGCCCAAGCCCCCGACGATGATGAGGACCGCCACCGTGATCACTGCGGGGATGGAGGCTTGCTCCAGGCTGTCCGACCAGAGCGAGAAGCCCGCATTGCAGAATGCCGAAACGGAGTGAAAGAGGCCGACAAACAGCCCGCCTGATCCGCTGGGCGAGGCAGGCCCAGGGAAAGCTGTCAGAAGCGCCCAGCCGACTGCTTCGCAGATCACCGTGATCAGCGCTACGAATCGCACCATGCCGAATACGTCCGAACGGCGATACGAGGGCAGCACCTGCGCCAAGGCCTGGCGCTGTCGGCCGCTGGGTCTTCGAAACATGGCGATCAGCGATAGGGAGAGAGTCATGGTTCCCAGCCCGCCGATCTGGATGAGGGAGAGAATCACCCAGTGGCCGAAGGTGCTGAAATGGGTTGGCGTGTCCCTCACGATCAAGCCTGTGACGCACGTGGCGGAGGTTGCGGTGAAGAAGGCATCGATGACCGGGGTTGGCGCTCCGTCCCGAGTGGCCACGGGCAGGCATAGTGCGACGGTCCCCAGAGCGATGGCCGATGCGAACGACAGAGGGGCCAGCCTGGCGGCCCCTGCTTCGATGCGCTCCACCAGCCGCTCGCGCACGATCCTGGCGGTCGTGGACGATGCCCAATGCACGATCTGGCCGGCCAGGAGGAGCAGCCGGTGGTCTCCTCCGCGGGCCCACTCGGTCGCGGCCAGGAGGGCGAGTGCGGCTTCCACTAGGCCGGAGAAACGCCGGAATCTTCTGGTCGGGGGAAGGAACCGCGTGACCGCGCCCAACAGCAGAGCGCCCAAGGTAGCAAGGTCAAAGACGAATGCGGCGGGTGAGATCCATGGCGGCAGAGAGTGCTGCATTCCCCGTTCCCACAGCCAGGCCGCCGACACCCACACGGTGAGCGCGAGAAGAGATAGGCGGGAGAACCGGCGCAGACGCGCGAACCGGATGCCGCCGGTTACCAGGGAAGTGACGCCGCGCATCGCAGTACTCACAGCCGGGCGCTTGCCGACAGCAGGTTTCCACGCGGGAACACGACACTGGCAGCGAAGTTCAGAATGGCGTCCCCGGGCCTCTCGGCTGCCGCGGTGGTCACGGTATGTGCCCGGTCATTATGGCGGTGGGTGTCTCTGGCCGCCGTGACGGTGGTGATGCATTCACCGGGGACACCATCATCGTTCTCAGCGGCGTCTGTGCTTCGCAGTGCGTCTCGATCCGGAGGCGGCCGAGTCGGCGACTCAACAGAGGCCAGGGCCTGAAGGGATGCGCGGTCCAGGCCGGCCGATGAGGCGGAGAAGATGAGGATACCGACGAAGACGATCCCGAATCGCATGCCAGTCTCTCCTTCCCTCCACGCCGTCCTTCGGGCGTGAATCAGACAGGATAGGCCACGAGCCACCCGTTCACAAGCGGGATCTAAGCTGCAACTCCCCCGCCGCGGCACCGGAAGTTGCAGCACGTATCGTCCGGCGGGCCCGGGGCCCCCACTTGTTTGCCAAAGGGCAGGGCTCAATGGGGTCCGAGAGCGTCGCTGACCGTGTGGGGTGCAGCCCCCCACCTGAACCCTGCGGACTCCTCGCGCGTCCTCTCCCGTCACGTCA
>JAFGKV010000022.1 GCA_016928395.1 Candidatus Fermentibacterota bacterium
CTCCTGGCACCCTTGAGCGCCCCTTCCGGGCTCGATC
The DNA here is from genome assembly GCA_016928395.1 of Candidatus Fermentibacterota bacterium. Lineage (GTDB taxonomy): Bacteria > JAFGKV01 > JAFGKV01 > JAFGKV01 > JAFGKV01 > JAFGKV01. The sequence goes on from JAFGKV010000022.1 coordinate 38, forward strand.
GATTGGGCTCCCGGGTATTCCAGAGTTCTGCACCCCTCCTTCCGGAAGCCAAGGCCGTGGCCAGATGGAGCCTGCTACAGGGCGGGTTCACTCGCCTCGCGGTGCTCTATCCTTCACAAACCTCCGGGCAGAGGGCCATGGAGGCATTCCGCGACCAGGTGCTGGCTTTGGGCGGCGACATCGTCGCGCTGGAGCACTACGTCCAGGGCCGCGACACCGATTTCCGCAATCAGGTCGTAAACCTGAAGCGCGCGGCACCGCAGGCGATCTTTGTGCCGGGCGAGTCCCGCGAATTGGTGCAAATCGCCCGACAAATCGCGTTCTATGACCTGCAGTGCACCCTTCTGGGCACCAGCGGGTGGGGCCACCCCGATGTGATCGCTGACGCCGGAAGGCTCGTGGAAGGAGTCATATTCGCCGACCGTTCCGAGACCGAGAAAGATGAACGCAGGGCGCAGCTTTTCTCCGCGCAGTATTATGACCGGTACGGAAGCGACCCGGATCAGTACGCGCAACTCGGATTCGATCTGGCCGCCGCGGTGTGGGATGCCGTGACCACAACTGCCAACTCCCGGGAGCAGCTGTGCAGGAGCCTGGAGCGCCGTGGCACCTATCAGGGTGTTTCAGGCGTGCTCAACTGGCAGCGTGATGACACGGCTGAAGGTGTGCGCCTCTACACCATACGCGACGGTCTTATCGTCCCCCTGCACCCGCGGCAATGAGCGCACCCAGGGAATCCAAGCCCACTCATGCGCCAACCTCGGCACGCCCAGAGGAATAGGCAGCCAGCGCCAGTTCCACCGCGCGCAGTGGATCGCGAGCCGTCGACGGGAAGCCTATCAACCAGGGCACACACTTCCGCTGATTCCGCAGCCGGACCCCGCACGGTTCCCTTCCTCATTCGGGGGTGGCTCAGGCGGCCGCAATCCGGGGGCACGAAGACGACCCGCCCCGCAAGGGCAACGCTCCCGCTGGACCGGCAGGCATGGCCACGGGGCATCCCCCTTGTCGCGCTCATCTTCTCTGTGCCCGTGGCGGCAGCGACAATGCAGTACCGGGCAGACGAATCGACCTCGAATCTTCGCACCGGCGCCATCACGCTGCGCTCCAATGTCGTCGCATGGAATGAGGAGTTTGTGCTTCATGCGGCATGGGGGACCTACCGGCTGAACCCGGAGGAGATCCTCCTGGGAGGGGGAGTCCGCGGGACGTGGCGGGGGGACAGCGCGACCTCGGCCACCGCCCGCGTCATCGCCGCCGACTCGCTGCTCCAGCTGGACGGGGCTGTGTTCGTCAAATCCCGGGATGGATCGGAGCTCACCTGCAGTCATCTTCTCTATCGTGACTCCATCCGGATGGCCTTTCTGAGCGGCCCCGTCTCCTTGACGGATTCGACTGGCATGTATCGCGCCCGATCCGACACCGCATGGTACCGGCATGGGCTGGATGAGATGCACTTGGCCGACCGCTGCACGCTCTTCATTGAGTCCCCTCCGGCCACTCCCATCCGAGTCGCCTCCGACAGCACGGTGATGGCACGCACCGGCGGCACTGTGACGGCCATCGGAAACGTCACACTCATGGGCGACGATCTAGAGGGATCCTGCCAGACTCTGTCCTTTCTCCGTGATGAAGACAGGGCCACGCTCGAAGGCTCGCCGGCTCTGGCGGGCTCCGGAATACGGTGTCACGCCGCCAGGATAGTAGTGCAGCGGCGGGATGGCGAGCTGCGGCAGATCGTACTGGAGGGGAACGCATGGGCTGCACAGACGGGAGGCTCTCCCGCCGATAGCTCGGCATGGAATCAGGCATGGGGAGACCGCATGGTGGTCTGGCTCGTCCATGAGCAGCCCCAGGACATGGTCGTGACCGGATCCGCTCGAGCACTGCACCGCGTACAGGACCGCGGCGGCACCGAGCTCGGCCGCAATGATGCCAAGGGCGACAGCATCCTGCTGGGGATGGGAGAGAATGTGCTGCGACGGGTGCGTATCGCCGGCACTGCATCCGGGACATACACGCCCCTGTCACCCGGCACCGGCCTGCCTGGTGAAACGCTTGACTATGCGGCACAAACTCTGGTCTATTCCGAGGAATCCGGCGTGTTGGTGATGGAGGGCCCCGCCGATCTCACCAGCGGCTCGGCCCGTCTGACGGCGGATGAAGTCAGGTTCTCTCCGACGGCCAGAGACATGGTGGCCCGGGGCAATGCCGTCCTTCGTGACGGGGCCCAGGACATCAAGGGCGACGTGATGACCTTCGACGTGGATCGGCGACAAGGGGTGGTTCGCGAGGGATTCACCCAGTTTGAACAGGCGTTCTCGCTGGGCAAGCGGGTGGCGCGCATTGATAGTCGCCGCCTGAGCATCGCCCAGGGCCGATTCACCACATGCGATCTGGATCATCCCCATTTTTGCGTGACATCACCGAAGATGCGGGTCGAACTGGACAACAAGATCGTGGCGCGGTCATTGGTGCTGCACATTCATGATGTTCCGTTGTTGTACCTCCCCTACTGGATCTTCCCAATCCGCCGCGATCGCCACTCGGGGTTCCTCATGCCTTCGTTCAGCGCCCGCAATATTCTCGGGCTGGAAGGCTCGCGCGCCGGCATCACGGGTCTGGGCTACTATCTCGTACTGGGTGACTACGCAGATGCGGAGGCAACGCTGGACTGGAGGGAAGGCTTGGGGTGGACGCTCAACACCAGCCTCAACTACGCGCTGCGCTACCGCATTCCCAACGGCGCGCTGAATGCATCGTATGCCCGGCGAGACAATACGGCCCAGTGGACCGTGCGCGAACGCCATGAGCAACTGCTGCCCCGTGGGTGGCGGCTTACTGCCAATGTCAACGCCACCAAGAGCAAGTCGTTCATCGACCAGGAAACCTGGGGTGCACAAGACCGGTTGGACTTGCAGGCGGGCCTGAACTCGGATATCACTCTGGCAAAGACGCTGACGGGCTGGGCGCTTCGCGCGACCCTCCGCCGGGATCAGAATTGGGAATCCACTGCCACGGATAGCGCGACCACGGCGACCCAGACCATCACGTCGGTGCTGCCAGAAATCAGCGTCTCCCGCCCCAGTAAACGGATCTTCCCGGTGAGCGGTACCCGTGCCCCGTGGTACAAGGAGCTCTATGCCTCGCTGAGTACGACGTTCAGTAACCGCACCGTGCACTCGGATGTCCCTGGGGCCATGGATCGCGTGGCAACCGGGACCATGCACGCCGTGCAGTTCAGTTGGCAACTCCCCAAGGTGCTCAGGCACTTCTCGGTATCGCCCAGGGCCGCCTACAATGAGAGCTGGATCCACCGGGGCAATCGATCGAACGAGGGTGAGCGAATGGTCAATGACCGCTTCGGCGTGCTCCACAGCATTGGGGTTGCAGCCTCCACCAAGCTGTACGGACTCTGGTCTCCTCCCATCGGCGGGATCGAGGCCATACGCCACGTTGTGTCGCCGCAGCTCGGTTTCGGCTATACGCCCGACTGGTTCTTCTCAGGGTGGGATTTCTCCACGGGACGCTTCAGCCACGACGATGCCCTTCCCTATACCGCCTCCGGGTTCGGCGGCTCATATGCCAAATCGCGGAGACTATCCATGAGTATGGGTAATGTGTTCCAGGTGAAGCTTTGCAAAGGCGAAAACGTCGTGCGCAATGACAATCTGGCGAATCTGAACTTCAGCACAGCCTATGACTTCGAAGCTGCTGATGCGGGCGGCGACCCCTGGTCACTCCTTGCGTCCACCCTGTCACTATCCCCGGGGGGCGGATTCTCATGGAACCTGAGCGCGACGCATGACCCCAACGAGGCGTTGGAGTTCATGTCGGCCACGTCCACCATCAGCGCCCGGGTAGCGGGGGGATGGAACAGGCCTCCTGCGGCGGGGCACGACGGCGAACAGATCGACTCATTCCGGGGCACATGGGACCTCTCCGCCACCCATTCCTTCTCCCACCGAAGGGGCATGACGAACGAGCCGCAGACTCTTCGCGTGGCGGCAACAATCACACCGACGCGGGGATGGAATGTGCGGGCCACGGTGAACTACGACATGCTGGATCACCGGGCCATGAACAAATCGCTCTCGCTGACCCGTGACCTCCACTGCTGGCAGGCCGACTTCTCGTGGTACCAGGCGGCCAGCCAGTGGCACTATCTGTTCAAGATCTTCGTCAAAGCCTATCCCCAGTCGCTCTTCGTGAAGCACGAGGAGCGGGGGTAGCCGTGGGACTATCGATTATGCTTCACGCAGTTTGCCCTGGTGACGTATCGCGCCCAGAGTTCAGGATGCCGTTCCCAGCAGTCGCGGCATTCCTGAATGCCGGCCGACGGTGCGAGGCAGTAGGTGTGAGGTATATCTTCATCCCGTCCGGTCTCCGGCGGGTCCAGAATCTCGACGGCGGCGGATTGTGGCGCACCCGGGGAGTCGGTCGGGGTCGAGGTATCGATCTGGGTCGGAGTATCAAAAATATCGAGTTGAGCGGTGATCTTCTGCATGAATGCTCCTTGTGTGCGGTACCCAGCGACAATATACGCGCTGCATTGACGCGCGTCAAGCGTGTCATCCTGACAAGAACACCTCAGCAGATAGATAGGAGCGGTGTTCCCAAAGGAGGCATTCGACAACACCTATTTCCCCCTGAATCGTGCCTACACCCGATGGCAGTGTCGACTGACGTGCCTCAAGAAACGAAAAGCGTCGAGTCGCGGTCCTGCCTTCAGGGTGCACGACCCAGCCGGGTCACCGCTTCTCCCTACGCAAGAGGGAACGAGGAGAGTCATGAGGCGGGTCAAACACCAATGACCAGTACGATCCTTGCAGATGTGGCCGGTACACGCCCCGCGTCCAACGATGGTCACTCACTTCTGAGGCACGGCATATGGGTGAGAGGACGATAATGAGAGCACTGGCATTACTCTCTGGAGGGCTTGACAGTCAGCTTGCTGTTCGTGTCATGCAACGTCAAGGCATCGACGTCGTCGGCGTTCACTTCTTTCATCGGTTCAACAGACCGGGTGACCCCGGGTCCTGGCCCGACACGGGCACCACTCCTCGGGGTGCCGGGGAAGTCGAGCAGGTGGCTGCATGCCTGGGCATCGAGGTCGTGCTCCGGGATTTCTCAACCGAGTTCCTTGCCTTCGTCAACAAGCCCCGACATGGAAGGGGCAAGGGCTTTAACCCCTGCGTTGACTGCAAGATAACCATGCTGACCCTGGCGAAGGAGATGATGGATGAGCATGAGACGATGTTCGTGTGTACCGGTGAGGTGCTCGGCCAGCGACCGATGACTCAGGTGAGGCATCGGATGAACTTCATCGCCAAACAGAGCGGACTGGGGCGTCTGCTCCTCAGGCCTCTCTCGGCTCAGAGGATGACACCAACGGTGGCGGAGGAGCGTGGGTGGGTTGACCGCGAACGCCTCCTGGCCCTCCATGGCAGAGGCCGCAAAGCCCAGATGGCTTTGGCCGCTGAGTTGGGCATCGCCGACTATCCGCAGCCAGCCGGGGGGTGCTTCCTTACCGATGGCAGTGTCGCCACGCGGTTCTTCTCATGGGTGGATCGCTTGGGCAGCGTTGGACCCAGGGAACTCATGGTGTTCAGAATGGGTCGCCACTTCACCTTGCCGGGGGGCAGCTATGTGGTAGCAGGCAGGGATGAGCGGGAGAACGGCATCTTGCGAGCGCTGTTGCCGTATGCGACACGCGTGGAAACCCGCGATCACCCTGGCGCGTCCGTTTTCGTGCTCCATCAGCCCGGTGAGGACGAGTTGAAGATCGCGGGGGCCATGGCCGCACGCTACAGCAAACTGCGCGACAACGAAACAGTAGTCGTGACGGCAACCAGGGGAGGCTCGACCAAAGAGCTAGTGGTCCACCCCCTGGACCCGCAGTCCATCGAGGCGCTTCGCGTCTAAGTCCCGCGGGCCGCCACGGGCGGTCCCCCCGGCGCCATCGGGAACGACCGCGTGTACCCGGTAGAATGCCTGCGGAAGCACGCCCAGTGCGTCGAGATCGTCGAACTCGCCAGTCGACGGGGAACCGATGAGCTCCCACGGCCCGTCGAGTGTAGCCGAGCGGTAGACTCGGTACCCGGCCGCCGCCTGCAGAACCGACCATGACAGGTGGACAGCCGCCTCCTCCACCGAGATGGCCAGATCGCGCACCACGAGCGGTTCCACCACCACGGTGAGCGGTATCGTCACCGCGGGCGACTCGGGATCATCCGTGCGCATGGTCACCGCCCCCTGCACGATTCCCGTGTCAAGAGACGCGGCGTTGAAGACGAGGGTCACGGCCAGCATGCCGTCGGGTAGGACTTCCCCGGATCGTGGATAGCACTGAACCCAGGGCACGTGTGGCTCCATGGTCAGGTGAAGGGTGCCGTTGCCCGAGTTTAGCACCACAAGCCCCGCTTCCCCCGTCTGCCCCGCCATGACCGCCGCTTCGATCTCTTCAGGCGTCACTGCCGCCGTGGGGCCGAGCAATGGTCCGTACGCAGTCTCGGTGTAGTGGAGTGTAACCGACTGGAAAGACGTGACGCGGCGGAGTTGGACATAGTACCAGTCATTGGGCGTGACAATCGGACCCGCCGAGGCGAAGTCCTGCCAGGGCGTCCACTCGACAAGCGCCACGTCGTCAAACCACGAGAACGCCTCGCCTGCCTCGGGCCGGTCGCTGCGTACCCGCACATCGTAGTACAGGGCGCCATCGGGGACAGTCAACTCCTTGGACACATGAGTCCAGGCGGTGTCGCCGGTGATCGGCGCGGTGCTCTCTGTCCCCATCATACCCGACCCGTAGCGGGAGTCATAATACTGAATCTCGATGCAGACCCCCGCCCCGTTGTGCGTCTTGACGAAACCGTGCACAGTGGTGGGCACATACTCAAGACGCTTCAACCGCCATTCGAGATTGGTCACCACGAGACCCACGGAGTCGGGGTAGCGGCGATGACGAATCGACCGAGCCCCGCGATATGACTCCGTGCTGTCATACCATTCGCTGGGGCTGTTGAGATTCCACAGGGTACACCCCTCGTCTTCGAAAGACCCGCCCCACAGCGTCTCGCGACCTAGCCGGTATTCCCAGCCGCCCTCGGGACCCAGCGAGTCGATGGATGAGACATTGCCCTGCCTGGCGAGTCGAAGCGGTTCGGTGATCCAGAACCCTTCCTCGAAGGTCGCAGTCCTTGCCGGAAGATAGTAGTTTCCGGTATCCACCGGCATAATGAGGGTGTCCAGATGGATACGACCTCGGGTGTTCTCGGTGTCCACGTACAGATAGGTATCCATCTCCCTAGAGCGGCGGGCAAGATGGTCCAGGATGCGGCGCCCTAGGCCACCCCGGGCAGGCTGCGGTATCCAGTCATCGATATACGCGGGAACAACGGTATACTCGTAGAACCCGCGTTCGTCGGCTTCGGCATTGAGCACCATGGTAGGAAAGGTCTCGGGGTACCGCAGATCGAAGATGAAGTTCCCCAATGAATGGGCAATCAGCCTTCCGTTGTAGACCTCAAAGCCCTGAACCACATGCGGGTGGTGGCTTATTACTAGATCGGCGCCGGCATCGATGGCGCTCTGTCTGATCGCCCGGTTTCTGGCGGTAGGTCGCACCGAAGATGCGGCATAGTCTTCGTCGCCGTAGGGATCGGCAAGCTCGCCCGCATCGGGCTGTTCCCTGGGAACCTGGCCATACTCGTCGCCGGAGTGCGTTTCGACGATGACCAGGTCGGCGTGATCGTGAACCATGGCGATCTGTCGACCTATGTCGTAGGCGGTCATGTACGCGAATCCCGGCTTGTTCATGCCAGCATTGAGGTAGGGCTGGTAGTTGTTGTACTGGCCGGTGCGGTCGCTGGAGGCGAGGAAGGCGATAGCGGCCCCCGAGTGGGCATGAAACACGGGAAGGTAGGCCTCGTATGAGTCGAGCCCGGCACCCGAGTGGAGGATGCCGGCGCCGGTCACCACCGCCTGCGTCTCCTGGAGGCCGGGCTCCAGGTAGTCATAGATATGATTGTTCGCCAGGGTCACCACATCGATGCCCGCGTATACCAGCCCGGCGATATTCGCGGGTGATGCCTTGAAGTAGATGGGCTTGGTAGGATGGTGTACCGGGGCGGTAGTCAGCGGGCTCTCCAAGTTGGCCACGGTGACCTGGGCCGCCGGACCCAGAAGGCAGAGAGTCGGTTCAAAGATGGCCTCGACCCCCTGGGTCGGTATAATGCCGCCGGGCTGTTCATACCCCCTGGCCAGCATGATGTCGCCCACGAAGTTCATCGTGAGGGGAAACGACGATGCCCCGGGGTCAACAGGGACTGTGCAGGAGCCGATGCCCAGGAGTTCGGTATCGTCTACGACGCGCAGGATCACCGTATAGGGGTGGTCGTCCTCCACCAGATAGGTGTGCGCCGGGTTCTGCTCCGTGCTGGTGGAGTCGTCTCCGAAATCCCAGAAGAACAGGTGTGTCTCGCTGTCAGGATCATTCACGACGGCAGAGAACTGCACATCGACGTTTCTGATCCCGCGGGCATCGCGATAGACTCCGCCTGCCGTGAAGCCGACCGTGACCTGGGGTGGGATGGGCAGGTCCGCGGTGATGTCTACGATATGGTCAAACAGGACCGAACCTGTCCCGCCGGCGTCCTGGTCGCAGACGAAGACCACGGCGTCTACCCTGGGCAGATATCCGAAGTATGCGAGCCAGTCGTCGGCGACAGGAAGCCTGTAGGTGTTCCAGGTTCCTGCGGGGAAGGCGCCCTGGTAGACCGTGACCCACGTGCCGATGTCCAGCAGCTCCGTGCCCGCCAGCGAATAGAAGAGCACATTTGCGGAATCCATCACGCCAAATCCGTGGATCTCCACCGAACTCTCGATGTAGCCGGCGATCTCCCAGACAAGACCCGAATCCACCTGCACTGCAGCGATGTCTTCAATCTTCCAGGTATTGCCGAAGAGCCGCAACGCGAAGGGCGATCCCTGATAGGTATTCTGGTCATCCAGCTCCCATTTCTTGGGATCGGCATCCTCTCCCGGAAAGGATCGCAATTCGACGAGGCCGTCGTCGAAATCTTCGATGGTGGTCGAACGGCCTGCGGGCGAGCCCCAGACCTGTGCGGTATCCCCCACGACCAGAAGCCCTGTGGCAACGCCCATGGAGAGGATATGTCGAATCGAGTGCATGCGTGCTCTCCCGTTCATGTCGCCCCGCGATAACGAAGGACGACCTGAAGGAACGGGTCGGAACCATTCGTGTCAAAGAATCTGGGAGCCCGGCACTCGAGGAGCAAGCCGTGAGCATACAGGGCAACCGAATTGAACCCTACAACCCTGCCCGCGCAGCGAGGCTGGAAGGGCCTTCAAGCCCGACCGAAAGACCACAAGCGCGAGTGCGAGACCTGTGGTGAGGAGAGATGCATCTCTGCCGTGTTGTCTCAACCCTGAAGAACCTGACGGCGCCCATCGTCGTCAGAGGCCCGACTTGTTTCAGAGAACATGCAGAGCTCGTACCCATGCTCGACTGCCCCAGCTCGCCGACTACGATTACGACAACGAGAGCGAGAGCGATACCGAACCCGCCCCGGCGGGCGACTGACGATCGCCCCTGCAAGGTAGGTTGACATCGTCTCCGTAGGGGAGGGCGCCCCTGCCCTCCCGCACGCCGCTGCGCACCTCTAGATGCTGGCCGCGCCTGATAGCTGAGGGCCGATAGCTGACAGCCGACAGCCGATAGCTGACAGCCGATAGCCGATAGCCGATAGCCGATAGCCGACAGCTGATAGCCGACAGCCGACAGCCGACAGCCGATAGCTGACAGCCGACAGCCGATAGCCGGCCATACTCTCATCCTTGAGAGACTTGAGTGCACCCATCGTCGTCAGAGGCCCGACTTGTTTGAGAGTACATCCTGACCTCGTACTCATACTCGTACTCGGAATACTCGTACTCGGAGCTGCGGCTCCGA
>JAFGKV010000160.1 GCA_016928395.1 Candidatus Fermentibacterota bacterium
CTTCCTGCACACCGGGCACGTGGGCTTGAGGATCGCCACCACCCAGCAGGAAACCCCGGGCGTGTCGTAGGTCAGCGAATCGAGGGTACCATCTTGGGCAGTGAACACGATCGGGGGAACCACTTCGTCCTGCTCCAGCACCGGCGGCTTCGCCTGCATGCGGTTGACGATGCGCTTCAACTGGTGGTTCTGCCAGGCAAGCACCACGCACAGCAGCGCCAGCAGCACGATCAGCACCCGTTCAACACGTCTCATCGTCTCGTACCTACCTGACTACCACGACTTCTCTCTGGTCGCGGACCTTCGCATCCTCAGACTCGATCCGTACCACATAGGCACCCGCTCCCACCTCGGACTCTTTGATCTTCCACGCAACAGATTGCCGGCCCGGCCCGCCCGCCCCCGCCGACGGAACCGCAACCAGCCTGCCCGCGAGATCGTAGACCCGCAGTATGACCCGATCAGGTTCTCCTCCGGAATACACGATGGAGACTCGGTCCCGTGCGGGGTTTGGGCAGATGGAGAGCAGTCGTACGTCATTCGACACAGGGTAGGGGCCCTCGACCCCTACCCCCGTCGAATGCGTGTACAGCAGGTCGTACCGGTCGCGGTCCGTGTGCGCGATATGCGCCACCCCGTCCGGCCCGATCCCCAGGCTTGGGCAACACCCCGCGCCCTGTGACGAATCCGCCACCTCGATCCGCCATCCACCATCCTCACGCCGCGCAAACCAGAGGCCCCCCTCAACTCCCGAGAAGGCGATGCACGGGTGCCCTGCTCCGTCCAGCCTGATCGACGTGTTTGAGTAGCCTCTCGATTGATCCACTACCTCGATCTCCCATCCCGCCTCACCACGATATGCGTGCTTCACCCACGCCAGGATCGGGCACGTATTCGCAATGATCTCCAGGTAGCTGATGTGCGGCCGCCCTGCAGCGTCCAACGCGATGCTGCTGCAACTCCCCACGTTCCCCGGCTTGTCTAACGCCTCAGTCGTCCACCCTCCTCCTGTCTTGCAGGTGTACTTGAGATCCTGTTGTGACAGGTGGTAGTGACTGATATGCGGCATACCGGTCTGGTCCAGCGCCACCGAGGTGTACCTCCCTCCTGCCGCGGCCGCCTGCTCGATCTCCCAGCCTCCGGCTCCCCGCCTGGCGTACTTCAGTGCATCGTTAGATTCATCGTAGTAGCTGATGCAGGGCGCTCCCGAACCATCGACCGCCAGCGAGGTGTACCGCCCCACGTTCCCGCCCGCGTCCACGGTCTCGATCCGCCATCCCGTCCCGTCCTCCCACGCACGCTTCAGATCCTTGTTCCCCCAGTCGCAGTAGCTGACATGTAGCGCCCCGTCCTGACCCACCCCGATGCTCGGATCGTCACCGGTCTCGCCCTCCGCATCCACCACCTCTATCACCCACCCATCGCGATTTTGGCGGGCGCATCGCAGATCGGTGGAACTCTCATCATGGTATGCGACAACCGGGCCGTCACCGGCCTCAGAAGCCAACGCGAGGCCGTTGTAGATCATGCCAGAACGATCCAGGGAGTCGAATGCCCATGTCGGACCTTCCTGACGTGCGCAGAGAAGCCAGCTGCTCTCCACATCGAAGAAGCTGATGATCGTGCCGCTTTGGTCGCACACCAGGGAGGTGCCATTGGGGTAGGCGCCCGGCAGCACGGTCTCGACTTCCCAGATACCGTTGCGTTTGGTGGCATGCTTGAGTGAGGGGGGCGAAGCATCGAGATAGCTGATGTGGGGGCAGCCCTCGGGGTCCAGCACGAGAGAGGTGTACTGCCCGACGGAACCCAACGAGTCGACAGCCTCGATGACCCACGTCGTGCCGAGGAGTTGGGCGTACTTGAGGTTGCGCGCGCGGCCATCGTAGTAGCTGACACGGGGATCATCGCTCTCCGTTAAGGCGATCGAGCAATCCTGCCCTACGAATCCCGTGTCGACTACTTCGACATCCCAGGCAATCTCGTCGAAGTATGCATACATCAGTCGGAGGTTTGCCTGGTCGAAGTACGAGATATGAGGGCAATCGTAGGAGTCGATGGCGAGAGAGAACCAGGCTCCTGGGTCTGTGGCCCCGCCGATGGACTCGAACTGCCAGCAGCTCTCATCGAGGACCGCGTAGACGAGCGTCGTGCCCGACCACGTCTGATCATGCCGGTGATAGACGGCATGAAGCCTTCCTCGGCTGTCGATTGTCGCGGACGGCCAGTACCCTGTATTGCCGACCGTGTCCACCACAGTGACTGTCCAGCCTGAAGGTCCTTCGCACGCGTAACCAAGACAGAAATCCGACGGGCCCGATGCTTCGTCCAGGGAGAACACTATATGGGGTCTGTCCTGCCCGTCAATCGCCAATGCCGCGGAGTTCACCTCTCGGCCCCCCGTGTAGGGGATCTGCCACACCGCCCACTCTGAGCCGATTCCCTGAAAGTAGAAGAGGCCGTCCTGCCCACCACACGCGAGACGGAGTACCCCGTCTGACCCCCTTCTGAGAGCATGGTCAGTCACAGATCCGATCAGGTGCGGCGTATCCACGCCCTGTGTTTGCCAGACCGCCTCGCCACCCCGCAGCCGCACGTTGGCGATGAGCAGAATCGCCATGCTAACAAGAGGCAAGACTGGCCACCGTCTTGAGGAACCCGTTACCGAGTTTGCCTTCATGCTGATGTCCTCTTGAGTGATAGAGTCCCTGACACCTTTCGCACAGAGTAGGGGGGCCCGGCATTCGCCCGGTCGGTCCGCACCCAACTGGTTGCTTTGGCCATGCCGTCCCAACCGCGGGTCGCCTGCATGTGCCGAGGCCGGCCGTACACCGTGGCATGCACGCCGAGTAGCTGGGCCTTTCGACCGCGGCTGTTCATCTGTCACCACACGGGACGCCGCAATCCGTCCAGCACGTTTGCTGGTTCTGGAAGTAGGAGTAGTCGTCACAAAGGTAGTCTCCGTCGTGGGCTCCGCCGCAGGTCCATTGGCATGACCAATCGTTCTGCGCGCCGACGCAATCGGCGCACCAGTCCATATCGTATGGATCATCGGTCCACCAGTCCTCCGTCATCGCGGGGGCACTGAAGACGGCGATGATGCCGATGGTCGCAGCGAGAACTGCGAGCGTAACCGAGATGCCTTGGATGGTTCTCATGAGAATCTCGTCCTTCAGTTTTGGCACCGCTGTCTCCGGGTGACGCATCATCCCGGCAGGATCGCTCGTCGGCTGTTCCGTGGAGCGTGGTCGCCTCTCTGTCGGCTCCGACTAATCCACCAGCACCACTACGGGGACGGACCTGCTCGCGCCGCAGGAGGTCAGCTTCACGACGTAGAAGCCGTTCGCGACCCTCTGTCCCGTATCACCTGTTCCATCCCACGTCACGCTCAACCGCCCAGGTCCCCGCTCATCGTCGATCAGTCTCCGTACCTCGCGCCCCATCAGGTCATAGACCCCCAGCCTCGTCTCGCTCCTTGTCGGCAGGTCATACCGTATGGTTACCTCATCCCCAAACGGATTCGGGCTCGGCCCGTGCA
>JAFGKV010000161.1 GCA_016928395.1 Candidatus Fermentibacterota bacterium
CGGTATCGGCATTGCCATCGGAATCGACAAGCTGGGCATTCGAGTACGAATACGAATACGAGCCTTCCCATGTTCTCTCAAACAAGTTCCGGCCCGGGCTTTGCCCTGCTCATACATATGGAAACTTCTGATGTGAAGGCTGCCGCGTGAAGTTACAGGTTAGTCTGGCCGCTGAGGTCGCGGGGCTCCCTCAGATTTCTCAGGGTTGAGAGTACGGCGCAGCGGGCGGGCACAGAGTCCCGCCCCTACGGCAATGATGGGCACCAACCGTCGTAGGGGCGACCGCCCCTGGTCGCCCGCCGGGGGCTCGGGGTCGGCATCGATAACGGGAATGACGCACGAACTCGATTGCGATGACGATAGCGATAGCGAGAGCGATGGGATAGCAGAACCATCTACTCTCCCACACGATGCACGAAGGTCATCACATGTCATGACCCTGAGCAACGTCGAGGGGGCGTGGCCGGGTGTGATCGAGATCTCTTATCCGGAGTCCATGGATTGCCCGAACGCGTCGGGCAATGACAAGAGCACAACCACGTGTCACACACATGGAGATAGGATGAAGAAGGGATTGCAGCGAATGCGACCGCCCGGAGGCGGAGCGACCGGGATCTGTTGGACATCCAGATCCGTCAGATATCGGGCTCCTGCATACCCCTCGCTCTGTCATTCCCCCTTGCGTGAGGTCTGACCGACGTGGCGCGCAGCGGTGCCTATGGCGTCAGTTCTGACACCCCCTCGATTGCGCGCTCGTCGTCGAGTCGACCGCGTTGTTCCTCAAGTTCCTGCAGCTCCTTCTCCCGCAGCTCAGGGAATAGGTAGGAATCGGTCTCCGCGGCCTTGCAGTAGTCGAGCCGCTTCGCCTCGAAGCCCTGGCGTTTGGCGACCACGCGGTAGTCGAATGTCCCGTTGGACCGTCCCGCTTTGCGTTCCACCACGTCGAATCCGGTGTGGCCCTTCTTCACGGCCACGCCCTCGCATGACTCGTCGTGCAACTCCACGAATACCTTCATGGGATTGGCCTCATCGATGGTTACCGTCTCCAGGAACAGCGGGTCCAGCTCGATGTGGCTTCTCCCGTTGACCAACTGCCCCTCCCCGAAGTCCTCGAACCAGTTCTCGGGGCTCTCCTGGCAGTACATAAGCGTCGGCCCCTGCGAGGTCTTCACCACGCAGCTCTTGGAACCCGTGCCAGCGAGGCCACCCGAGTAGTAGACCGCTACGCCGGTTGTGCTCAGAACCTTGCCATAGACCCCATAGGTGGCGCCGCTGGCTGAGAGGGCCCACCCACGGACGCCTGTTCCCTGGGGGCCACCAGCCCATCCGTCCATTCCCATGCTCTCGCCCACGCTGTTCAGAGCCCATCCAAAGACGCCCCATCCGTCCCTGGCATCGGTCCATCCCTCAACGCCCTTCCCTTCGCTACCGACCGTTGAGGCGTCAGCCCAGCCAAAGATGCCACTGCCATAGGTGGACTCGGTCTTGCCGTAGATGCCGCTGTCGGGAGCTTTGCCGTAGACTCCCACTCCGGTTGGAGAAACGCTCGTTCCGTATACGCCCATGGGCTGCCAGGGTGCGCCTCCAGTGTAGGTGGCCTCTCCGTACGCGCCAATCATGGGAGCCTGCCCACGCGCACCGCACGAGGCGCCCGCCGTGGAACAACTCTGCCCGTACACCCCATAGGTCGTGCCGGAGACCGCCGACGCCAGTCCATAGATCCCAGTTCCCCCGGTTGAGGAACTCTGCCCGTACACCCCATAGGTCGCGCCCGTCGCCGACATCGCATACCCGAACACCCCTCGGCCGGATGACGAACTGCTTCGTGCGTTCACGCCGTATGTCGCGCCGGACGTCGAGGTCGCGTAGCCGAATACCCCACTTCCGCCGTTTGAGGAACTGGTCCCATAGATTCCCATGGTATTCCCCGAGGCTGCGGTCGCGGCACCCCAGACACCGGTTCCTGCGGTTGAAGGGCTCTGCCCGTACACGCCATAGGTCGTGCCGGTGGAAGCCGTGGAGTAACCGTAGACACCGATTCCTGCCGTCGACACTGCCTGCCCATACACCCCATAGGTGGTGCCCGTCCCCGACGTCGCATACCCGAACACCCCTCGGCCGGATGACGAACCGCTTCGTCCGTTCACGCCGTATGTCGTGCCGGACGTCGAGGTCGCAAAGCCGAATACCCCGCTCCCTGCGGTGGAGGCGGCGGATCCGTATACTCCATTGGTGTTCCCGGAGGAGGCAGCAGCCTCGCCATAGGCGCCGGATCCTTCAGTTGAAAGACTCCGACCGAACAAGCCATAGGCCGTTCCGGAACCCGCCGTGTTGGTGCCCTTGACGGCGGCGGATGTTCCGCTCGTCACCGATCCGCTCACCTCCGTCCCCGGCACTAGCCCGCTTGCCATGTAGGCATACCCCGTCGACGCCAGGCGTTGGCGGGGAGACTGATCCACACCCGCAAAGGTCACGAGAAGCCAGCAGTCGGCATCGAAGGCCAGGTTCAAGGCCGGCTGCGGGCTCTCGCCCAACAGCACGCTGAACACCCCGCCCGAGACCGAGATCGACTGGTTCCCGCTGTCCCACAGCATGGTGCCACCGGAGGCGGCATTGTAGATGCGGAAGCGCATGGTGTAGGTGTTGTCAGCCACCGGGGTGCCCGCGGTGTTCGATACCTTGCCCTGGTAGCTGATCATGGTGGGGATCTCGGCATGGCTCATGGATCCCACGACCACGAGCAGAATCAGGACCGATAGAAGGACACTACGCGACCGTTCCATGGCGGCACTCCTCTCGGGTTGGGGCATGCGCGGCAACCTTCCAGCCATTGGTGGTCGTCGGCAGGCGGAACCGGCCCAGCTAAGGGCAGAACGGAATGTAGGGCGACGTGGAGACGACACCAAGAGTTCTGACCGCCATGCACCGGGCAGATGCAGACTGGCCGGGAATGAGGCGGTGACCTGCATTCTCTGCACGCCATGTCACCATGCCGCCGGTGGCGGGGGCTCCAGGCGTCCGAGCTATTAGACCCGCCTTCTTGCCGTGGCGCCTTGTCATCGCCGTGTCGCACAATCCGATGCCAGAAGGAACGTCAACGGATTGTTCCGCTCGCCGGCCCGTGAGACCTCCCCTCCTCACGACCAGATGTAGACGCATCGGCACCCCGCGCTCCGCGACCGCGCGCGGGGGAACTCCCTCGCGGCATCAGCAATGCCCGAGTTCGGGCAGGCATGACGTGGAGCGCCCCCGACGAACACACGATATCGACGAGGGATGACGACCCCACACCGCAGCCCAGTGGCGCGGGACACAGCCGAGGCTCTGGTCAAGAGCACGGATGGTGACAGGGCAGGAATCGGCGCTTTCTTGGAGTGCCATGCGGAGAGATCCGCGGCCGGCCCGCGGCCCGAGGATCATCAGAACCGAGGCTAGGCATATTCCCATCCGGCCGGCGCTCGCCGCTGATGCCGCCTTCAGGCATACGGTTGTCGTTCCCGAGAGATGGTGAGGGAGAGGTATCGTGGCGCAGATGATCCTATTGGCGTATGTCATGGCATCCTTGGGCACCTTCATCATTGGAGCAACCGTGCAGCCCATTTTGACTGAGAGGGCGCCAATGGACAGGGCAATGTCAGACTCGGGGCAGTTTTCTTGGATCGTGGGCCGCATCGCCAGGATTCCTTGGCAGCACTTGGTAAAACCACCACCAGGCAAGATCCCGATTTACGTGGACACGGAAGGCGGCGGGCAGACGGTCGCCTACGCAGCGGAGGAACCCGTCTGCTCGGGAGTCCTTCTCATGGAAGGTAGAACCCTGCTCGCCGAGGGGCCTGCGAAGCGCCCAGGTTCCGACGAGCGTTTCGCGGAACGCCAACTCGATGTGACCTCGTGGACCTGTCTTGACACCACCGGCATTCTTCTGCTCTTGGAGCGAATGGTTGACCAGTCAGTCCCATGGGAGCGCAAGGAGGCCGCGGAGCACGGTATCATCGGCGCCGGGCTTGACGCGATCCCCGTGTTGCTCGGGCGCTTGGAAGACCGGCGAGTCTGTCGGCATGATCAGGTCTTGCACAACGAGGGGGAACTCCCGAATCATCCCCCCCATGGGTCCTCGCCGGGCGAGACCAACCGTGACCTCGACGTCACGCTGGGTCGGTTTTGCGATGACATGCTCCGGTGGATCATCACGCCGCATGGCTATCAATCGCCCTACGCGAGCGATCCCGTGTCGCACCGCAGGGAAGATGTCTTCTTCACCACCGAGGATTGGCATGCCTGGTGGGTGACCCGCCGCGGGATGACACTCTCGCAGATCCGTGACCAGATGAAGCCCGTTATCGACGCGTACTGGCAATCAAACGGAGAGATCCAGACTGTACGGTAGGATGGGGGCACTGCACGGCGGAAGGCCGTCTGCTTTCATTGTATGAGGCGGCGCACGTCAATGTTCATCGTGGTGCGTCAGCGCACGCGGGAGGGATGACCGCCACGGGCGACACCCTACAGCGGCGGTGAGCGGGGCCCACCTCATGGTACCTCGGGGAGAGGGGCGAGCCATGAGGCCGGGCCTCCCCGTGCCGGCGTGCGTTCTGAGGGCTTGCTGGCGCGCCGGGGGGATTCTCCCTGCTCCGCACCGAACGGTCGGGAACCTTGGAGGCGATGCCTGGGGCAGGGATACTTGACCGAGGCGGTTGAGCGTAGTTTATGGCGCGGGTGCCGAAACCACTCTCAGGCGGTTGCCGTAAGAGAGCATGATCGCCCGCGGGGCGACACCCTGAAAGGAGAAACCATGGCAGTGAAATCGATTCGAGTGGTGATGGTGATTGGGGTTCTGGCGGCATGCTGGGCCTGCGTTGTCGCGTGTGGTGGCAAGTCCACGGGGGAGCGATTGGCGGAGAAGGCCATGGAGAAGGCCATGGAGCGGGGTGGGGTCAAGGATGCCGATGTCGACATGAAGAGCGGGAAGGTTCGCTTCAAGACCGAAGAGGGCGATGGCGAAATCTCCTATCAGGAGGAAGGTTGGCCCAAGGATCTTCCACACAGCGTGCCTGAATTCTCCCTGGGGAAGGTGAAGGGAGTCATCCGCACGGAACGCGCCGAGAAGCAGTCATGGAACATTGTGCTGGAGTCTCTCGAAGACGGTGCGGTGGCGAAGTACGCCAAGCAGCTCGAGGGCAAAGGGTGGGCCATCATGAGCCAGATGACCACGCAGGAGGGCGGAATGGTTCAGGCCACCAAAGACGACCTCCTCCTCATCGGCATGTTCAACACCGAGGACGGAGAGGGAAGTCTCAGCATCGGGCATCAGTAGGGGGGGTTCAGGCTCGCTTTGCGAGCGGGGCACACGGGTGAGAGCGGGCAATGATGGACCGGTGGAACGCCGCCCATCAGTTGTCAGTCATCAGTTGTCAGTGGGGCCTCTGGATGCAACTGCACCCAGGTCTTTCGAGGTGGAGAGTACGGCGCATCGGACGTGCGCGGTGCCGCGGCTTCTCTGTAGGAGCGGCTTCAGCCGAGACACGCAACCCCCGTCGGGCCTGA
>JAFGKV010000162.1 GCA_016928395.1 Candidatus Fermentibacterota bacterium
CCGATCTATTTATCCTCCGGACGGGATGACCGGATTGCCGGGTGCTCAGCGTTGGTCCATCCATCCTTCTGTCAAAGCGGTGCCTAGGCCGCCGTGATTCCGTTCGAGACCTTTCTGGCCCGGGCCGACCAGGAGGCTGGTCGATACGGCGATGATCCCTGGGTGTTTCTCCGAGAGCTGGTGCAGAACAGCCGCGATGCCCACGCCCGGCATATCGAGTTCACGGTGACGAGCACCGATGCCGGTGTAACTCTTGTGTGCGAGGATGACGGGGTGGGCATGAACGGGGATATTGCCGAACGCTACCTGCTGCGCCTCTATGCCTCCACCAAAGGCGAGAACGGCAGTGTCGGATTCTTCGGCGTCGGGTTTTGGTCGATCCTCCGGTTCAACCCCCGCACAGTCACCATCATGTCGCGCAGTACGGAAGGTGAGATTTCCTTCGAACTCGACGTGTCGAGCGGAACCATGATGCCTTTAGAATCAGCACTGAAGGGGCTCGGCACTCGGGTGGTCATCACCAGAGAGCCGGGTGCCGGGCCAGGTGCCGCTGATGAGTTTGAGGCTCTCGTGCGGGAGAGACTCCTGTGGTATGCGGCCCACGTTCGACCTTTCCCCGGAGAAGACCCCATCGAGCTGACGGTGAATGGCGAGCGCCTGGATCGGGAGTTTCCTCTTCCGCCCCATGGCGGCCGGCGCATCCGGGGGAAAGGGTTCTCCGCGGTGGTTGGGTTCGGTTCCCAGCCCTCTGTGAAGATCTACACCTCAGGAATCCTCGTGCGTGATCTGGTGAGTCTCGACGAGGTGATACCGTCCCACGGGGCCCGGGCGCCGCGGGGCGGGTGGGGGCTCTACCCGGTGGTCAAGATCAATGCCGACGGGCTCCGGTTGCTCATGGACCGTCAGGCGGTGTACGAGGACGAAGTCCTCAAGAGGGCTGTTCGGCGTTGCGAGACAGAGCTTCTGAGCATCCATCGGCGCGTGCTCCATGGGATGTTGCCCATGGATCTTCGCAACCTGTGGTGGAGGATGCGCGACCGCGTTCGACTCCTGCATGTTGTTACCGCAGGGTTCTTCTTGGTAACCCTGGTCGCAGCCGGGACCGGACTCGGATCGCTCGCGTTCCGGGGTATACCCGCCATGGGCAGGCCCAGCCCCGCGTCGGGCCGAGCTGCCCCGTCCGCAGCCGGCCCGAAGACCATCGACTGCATAGAGATGGGTCTACGGAACGGGGCTGCGCCGGGCTCTGAGGATCAAATCTTTCCGCTGGCCTTCCTCTTCGACGGCCCTCCCACGGTGATGTTCATCGCGAGGTTTCTCACGGGCTACGACCAGGTGCTCGGCTTCCAGGTCGAGCCACTTCTCGTTCAGGAGCCCTATCCGAGTTTTCCCGAGGGTGATGGGGAAACGATGGCCGCGCGCATGTATGTAGCGGGAGGGCGCAACCTTGTGCTGCCTGTGCCTCCGGGGCATGGGGTGGTGGCCCGTTCAGTTCTCCACGAGGGCTTATCTCTTGAGGTGTGGCGAGACCGGCTTGGCCAGCCGGTGGTCGTGCCGCCTGGGCCTGGATGGGTTTCCTACTCGATGGTCCGGCGGCACAATCCAGTCTCCTGCTCGAACCCCTCCCCGACAGTGCTGCCGTGGTCTCCCCGATTCCGCCGTGCGCTGGCTTCGGTAAGCGGCAGCGATATCGCTGCCACGGTCGAGAGTTTGGCCGCACCGGTGCGGGAGTCCTTTGTCTATGCTCGGGCCGATGCGACCGATGGCGACCGGAGCCCTTGGCTGGAGCGTGCTCTCTCTCGCGGCACGGGTGACTGCGATGTCATCAACGGCGTCATGGCCCTGTTGCTCCGCTCAGCCGGTATTGAGGCGCATCTGGCGGTGGGCATCATAGGGGAACACGGGCGGGCCGTGTCGCCGCTGCACGCCGTGACGGCATACTGCGATAGTGGGTGGCGATTCCTCGACCTGAGCACCGCGGTACCCAGCGAACCCCTCTCCTCCCCGGACGCACCCGCTGCGGATCACCCCCACGTTTCTCCCACGTCACCCGGTGACGGCACTGGGGGCCGCGCACTGCGGGGAATACTCATCGCAACCATCACGAGTGCCATGGCCGTCCTCGGTATCAGCGTTCTAGAACTGCGAACCAGGCGGGCAAAGCCCGATCCGAGCCATGTCCGGTACCTGTTCGGCCATCTCTATGACGGGCGCGATCGTGGCACCGATCTGGCATTCCGGCCGGTCGTTCCCCTGATCGGGGGGCGGAGAGTCAGCCTCTATGAGCTGGAGCGCATGGCCTCTCGCGGCCCAGTGCTGGGAGCAAAGCCCGGGGCGCCTCTTCTCTCACTCATTCGCGCGAGCGCCGTGATTGACGGATCGGCGGATGTTGTCGGCCAGGTTGAGCCTTTCCTCCCACCGATCACATGGCTGGATGATCTGGACATCACGCGTCACGAACTACCCCCCTTTCTCTCCCGCATCGAGCACGCCATTGCCGCGCTGGACCCGGCTTTCAGGATTTATCTTGCCTCCGGTGCAGCGATTCGCATCGTGGAAGTCCCGCTGCGGGATCACCGTGGGGATCGTCACGTATTCCTGGGCCGGGAGCATCCCCTATATGCCACCATGGAGGCCTCGGCAGAGAGGGGTGTGGTGGGGCTCATGGAAGCAGCGGCCCGGCTTATGAGGGCAGTACCGACCTACGTCCACTGCGCCGATCGGTTCCTGGAGGTCGTGGCCAAGGCCACACATCCAGGTCTCAGTCCAGGGGCTACGGGCAAGGAAACGCATGGCTGACCGGTTCGTCCTGAGCATCGACTTGGAGGCTGAGCTGCAGAAGATCGCGCAGCGCCAGCATCTGAACAATGTCCACTATCTCGTTCAACTCACGCGGCACGCCCTGAGGCATGACCCGGGCGTCATTCACATCGAAAGCACCCGACGACATCTCACAATCACTCAGGATGGCACTCCTTTCTACGATTCGGAACTGGCCTTGCTCCACGTGATCACGGGCGGCGACGATTTTCTGCGGAGGCAGGAGGCGTTGGGCATTCTTGAGCAGGAGCACGGCATTGCCATACTGTCCGCGATCCTCTCGTTTCCCAAGGTCGTGGTGGCGTCGGGCGGATGGATCATGGTCGCCTCTGGAGGTCGCTTCCGGGTGGAGGCGACCTCGAACAAGGCGCCCGGCTATCGCATCGTGATCCACCGCTGCGCACCCAGACGACGCGTAGAACGAAAGGAACTCGATTTTTTCTGCGCCGGATGCGCCGTGCCGATTCACTACAATGGCGGCCAGATAAACCGTCCCATGGCTCTGCGAGGGCAGGTACTCGCCGCGGCGCTTTGCCGTGAGGATGGCAACGGGGAACTCGGCATCCCATTCAAGGCTGAACTGAGCGCCATGTCATACTTCAAGAGGGGAGTTCGGTTCGGGTTCAGGCGGTTTCTCGATCCGCACGGTATCACACTGGAAGGCTACTGGGATTCATCCCACCGTGCATTCGAGCCACGCTACGAGCAGAGCATAGGAGCCGGCGAGGAGTTCCTCCATGAGGCCAAAGAAGGGCTCTGCCGCGAGGCTGCAAGCCAGTTTGCGGCTCTTGACGTCAAGGCGAAAGAACGCGTCCGAAGGGCGGGCCTTCGGCTGCTGTCTCATCGGCCGGAGTGGCGGGACGCCCCGCTGTTCGATTCTGTGTGGCGGGCGTTTTCCTTTTCTATGGCTCATCTCGAGAACCTGGAAAGACAGTTTGGCGTCATACCCTGTTCGTTGCGGTCCAGCAGACGGCTCCCTTCCTGGGTGCCCAGGCTTTCATCGGAGCAGATCCACGTGCTCCGAGACATGGGACACCCTGTGGCGCTGCTCTCAGTCACACCACCCCGACTGCGATGGCGCGGTCTTGCGGCGAGGCTTCGCCGGCTGGTTACGGCTACAGACGAGAGGTCATGAGGAAGCAGATGACGCCGAAGGGGTCCTCGGCGCCCTGGGGCTTTTTCGCTGCCGTTTGAGGAGCCGGGCAAAGGAGAGGGGGACATTGAAGAACAGATCGAACATGCAGTGCTCCAACAGCCCGCCGTGCTCGCCGAACACGGGGACCACACGGACGACACGCCTGGTCCACCTCCCGGCCAGGAATCTGGCCAGCGCGGGGTTGTGCGTCACCATCTGGAATGGAAACGCCAGGTACCCCAAGACATGGATGAACGAGATTGGGGCCGCGATGTAGTAGTTCTTGATGTCGCGTTCCTTGATCATCAGGTACAGCACGAATACGCCTCGGGTGATGGAACCGGGTGAAATGGGCAGGAGCTGGATGGTGGCGGCAGCGGCTGTGCCCAGCCCGAGGCTCTCCGCCCAGCTCAAACCCCGGTACAGCACACAGTACAGCGTCACCGCCACGCCCACGACAATCATTACCACCTGGGTGATGGGTACCGTGCACACATGGACTGCGAGGCATCGCAGGTATTTTTGGATGTAGGGGTCCTTGATCTGGGCGATGACCCGCTCCGCCTCGGTGTCGGTCAGCATGCCTTCCTCACGGCCGGCCGTGACTTCATCGAGAAGCTGTTGCTCGCGGTAGGCGGGATCCCTCAGGAAGCGTAGGGCACGGCCGAACTTGGCTTTCAGGGCCGTCCAGGCCCAGGAAGGTTCGGTGAACGATCGATGCCACAGGGGGGGCTGCCATGCCAGCAGCATTCGTTCCAGGGCGAAGTGAAGGGGACGCTCCAGCAGCCGCTGTGCCCGGGATACGGACACCCTGCCACCTCTGACCCATCCGATGAGAGACGCCGCACGATCTCCCCGGAATGCCCTACCCAGATAGGCCGTGCTGGTGAGGCATCGCTTCAGGTGAATCCGGGTCGGCTCGTGGCCCCAGAACCGGATGATACGGGATCCCAGCAGGGGAATCCACGAGGCGGCATACATGGCGGCATAGAGACCCGCTCGCCGACGCAAGGCGGCGGCATGGGTCTCATCGATGCGGCGCAGATGCAGCCATGCAAGGATGGTAGCCTCCCGGATGGATGCGCGGAGGGCTTTGTCGGTGAGGAGGTGGTGCCTATGATGGGTCACATCCGGCAGCGATGCCCTGTACCGTGGTTCAATGGCGGCCAATTCCTCTACGGCATCCTTCATCCCGGACAGGGCAGTAGGGTCTCTGGCGCTGAAGGCCCGCAGCCGGGTGAGATCGCCCCGGTCGAACTGCACCAGCCTTCCCCGAGCCAACCCCCGCCCGATGAGCTTGAAGTCGGCTGGGCTCATGGGAAGAAGAGGCATGAGCACCAAGCCCGATGCGAAATCGATGGCGGTGAGGCCTCCGGGGCCGTCGTCCGCATCGATGCGTTTGAGCGCGTTCGGTTGGCTCTTGCAGGTCCACCATTCGTATTGCCGGGCCAGTTCACCCGCGCCCATTTCATGGAGTAAGCCCACCAGCCGGCGCATGAACAGGCGCTTGCCCACATACTCCGGGCATTGATGATCCGCAGGCACATCGCCCTTGAACTTCCAGCGTCGAAAGAGGCGATCGTCCACCTCGAACTTCCACATCCTGCCGTCCACCCATTCATTCAGAACACCAAATGCACCGATGCGGCGGTCGAACAGCGTGGCGTGCGTGTCGCACACGGCGCGCTCATCGCCGAAGTGTGTTTGTGCCGCGCGACGGATTAGCTTGTGCCATACTGCCATGGTTCGTACTGCCGCTTCATTCACCTGCGGGGCGAAATGCGCCTGATAGCCAAGGGCATAGAGTAGATTGCGGAAGCGCGCCGCGCTGGGTCTCGGGGGCAGGAGGAGCTTCAGGGCATAATGGCTACCCACTGCCAGGTCGGGAACCTCGCCGATGGAGGCCTCGTGCAGGCATTCAAGACGGGTCAGACACACACGGTACACTTGTCCCGCGAAGCCTCCGCCCACAAAACGGTCCACACTGAGCGTGGCCTGGGCATTGTAGCGGGGATGAATCCCTCGCAGATCGTAGGTGAGGAGGTCGCCCGGATCATACCGGCAGGGCTGGTAGGGCACAGCCAGGCCGCAGTGACCGTATGCCTGCAGGAGTTCGTCCCGCAGCTCGAGAAAGGAGAGTGTGGATACGGGTTCTCCGTCGGCGGGATCGGGCATCCGGATTCTCCTGGCGGTCCTGGGTCTGCGGGCGCTCCTGCCGGCGAAGGCGCGGGGGGAGAGGCCGTTCTCTCGGGGGTGTAGATGAGATGCGAGGAACCATGCGCGCGGGGTCTGCCCGGTCAAGCGAAACTGCGCGTTCGCTTCGTTCGACGTGCACGGTGCACCGTTCGACTTGCCTTGCTCACACCTCTCAAAGGGGCCACCGAGCGCGAGGGTCTTCAGGCCCTTTGGAGTGAGAGAATGGAATCCTAAAGCATCAGGACAGCACACTAAGGGGGATGGGAATGACAGGACGAGTGGACGAAGGGAGGGAGGACAACGATCGGGGAGGCCTTCGAACTCGTTCGAGGAGTCATGATCTGGCGACTCGCCTGCGAAACCGATTGACCCGAGATCTCAGGATTCCCTCCTCTCATACACGTTCTCAGTCATGGGCTGCCGGCTCTTGCCGCATCCATCACTCAAATCATCCAATACGCCATGCTGGATGCGTCTGATTGCCTGATCATGACCGCACGCTCGTACCTGTTCCCAGGAGATGCGGCCTTGACCGGCGCGGCGAAGGCACGAAACTGTAAGCCTTGCTGCAGTGTTGAAGGAGAGAACACAGCCTTCGGCCGATCGCGGTTGTGTGCCGATGGGGATACTCCCGTCGGGCCGCACGGCAGGCTTCGAGCGGGAGAGGGAGCGCAACCAATGTCCAAGGGATCCTCGGCACCGGATCGGCGGAAGACGATTGCGGTGCTGTCCACCGGCATCGTGGAGTATGACCGTCGCATCCTGGAGGATGAAGGGCGCGCCCAGTCACTGGCCCGGAGGGACCTGACGCTTATCGGAGCCCTCTGCGAGGGTTTTCGGGGCGACGTCGTGGGGCGTACAGATAGTGGGGTTGTGGCTACTTTCGTCAGTGCCGCGGATGCGGTGGAATGTGCCCGGGAGGTGCAGAGGCAACTTGCCGAATCCGCCCGGGTGCTACCGGAACGAGAGGTGCTTTGCCACCGCATCGGCCTTCATCTGGGAGACGCCCGTGGGAGTGACGGTCAGCTCTTGGGAGACAGTGCACAGGTCGCCACTCTGGTTCAGGGGCACGCACCTCCTGGTGGCATCTGTCTCTCGGAGACGCTTTTCGATGCGGTAGGTCATCGGCTCGTTCTCCGCACTGTGGACCTTGGCCTTCACCAGCTCTCCCCGGGGGGCGGGGGCGTGCATGTGTATCAGATGGTGGTATCCGGCCTGCTCGTCTCCGGCCAGGGTGAGTCGCGCGCAGGACAGTCCTCGAGCGCAGTGCAGAAGGTATTTGCGGTGCTGGGGATTGCGGGGATCGTTTTGGTGGCCGGTGGCGCCTTTCTGGCTGTGAAGGCCCTCCGATGTGCATCTACCGAGGGCGATATCCCCTTGATGGAAATGGTTGAAATGGAGCCCGAGCCGGAGCCCTCCGCCGCCCACGAACCCGTATCGCCTCCTCAGCAGACTCCGCCCCGCGTCACGCCCGCGCCTCTTCCACGAAGTACTCCACCCAGCAGTTCGCAGCCAGCCTCGCCTCTGGCTTCTTCTCGACGTTCGGGGACCGCCCAGCCTTTTGAGAGGTCTCCTCGGCACGACGGCACACCGCAGGCATCAGTGCCGGCTCTGTCGGATGTCTCGGGCCTGACCGTCGACGAGATTGAGCAGTTTCGGGAGCTTGACTTCAACCGTGACGGCATGCTTAGCCGACAGGAGATCCCCTTCGAACTCCGCAGCAAGATCATGTGGGCAGACGCAGATGGCGACGGGGTGGTGACTCTCGAGGAACTGAAGGCTTCGCGGGGCCGGCGTCTCACCCAAAGGAGATCGTCGGGCGTCACTCCGGAGTAGGTGCTGTCGCGCTTGGCGGCAGGTTCAGCTCGTTCCCCAAGTAGGGTTCAGGGACCGGCGGAGAGCCGCCCCGCTCTCCCAGGTTCTGTCGGGCCCCGGCACCGACAGGTTGCCGTAGCACCGGGCGCGACGGATCTTGGCTGCCGCCGCGGAGGGCGAGGTTCTGGCGGTCGAGATCTGAGTACGCCTCGTTCGAGTTGAAGGACGCCTTCGTAGCCTTTCATTCTTCTCGGGCCGCCTTTCCTGCTGACGCCGCTTCCCCGGGCCGGGGAGTGGCCGAGGTATGCGGTTCGTCGGCCCAGGCGCACACAGGCTGCGCCTCTTCCCAGCGACGAGAGGACAGGGGATGAGGATTGTTGCCGACCTGCACGTGCATGGCCGCCACTCCGTGGCCACCAGCCGGGCACTGAGCTTGGAATCGTTGTACGGGTGGTCGGTGCGCAAGGGCATCGACTTGGTGGGCACCGGTGACATTGTGCATCCTGCCTGGCGAGGTGAGGCACGGGAGCTGCTCGTTCCCGCGGAAGACGGGTTGTTCCAGCTCGATCCAAGGCGGACCGGGGCGATTGATATCGGAAGGGTTCCCAGGCGGCCTGTCCGTTTCATGCTCGCGGTGGAGATCAGCACCATCTACTCTGACGGCGGTCGTGTTCGTAAAGTGCATCATCTGGTGCTGCTGCCTTCCTTCGACGCAGCCGATACACTCTCGGATGCACTCTCGGGCATCGGATCGATCTCATCTGACGGCAGGCCCATTCTCGGGCTGAGTTCCCGGAATCTCCTGGAGACGGTCTTGGAGTGCGACCCCAAGGCGGTGCTCATTCCGGCCCATATCTGGACGCCGTGGTTCTCGGCTCTGGGATCGAAGAGCGGGTATGACACTATAGACGAGTGCTATGGCGATCTCTCTCCCCACATCTTCGCCATTGAGACCGGGCTTTCATCCGACCCCGCTATGAACTGGCGGCTGTCCTCATTGGATCGGTTCGCCATCATCTCCAACTCCGATGCCCATTCCGCAGAGAAGCTCGGCCGTGAGGCAACGGTGTTCGAGTGCGATTTCTCCTTTGACGGGATCTGCGGCACGATGAGGGGCAAAGGCGGAGCCATAGAGAGTACCGTTGAGTTCTTCCCGGAGGAGGGCAAGTATCATCTGGATGGGCACCGCGCCTGCAGGGTTCGGCTTGAGCCGAGGGAAACGCGGCGCCATGGAGGCCGATGCCCGACCTGCGGCAAACCGGTGACAGTGGGGGTAATGCACAGGGTCGAGGAACTGGCAGATCGTGCCGGAGGCTTCCGACATCCAAAGCGTCCCGGCTTCGTGCGACTGGTGCCTCTGGTGGAGGTGCTGGGACAGGTGCTGGGAGTGGGTCCGTCTACTCGATGCGTGCGCAGGGCCTACGACCATCTGTTGGGAGCGCTGGGATGTGAATTCTCGATTCTTATGGATGCCTCTCCAGATGATCTAGAGAGGCTTGGAGGAGACCGCTTGGCCGAGGCGGTCGTCAATATCCGGGCCGGCCGGGTCATCACGGAGGCAGGGTATGACGGCGAGTATGGAACGGTACATGTCTTGGTGCCAGAACCGGAGGCGGTTGATGCTCCAGTCGTTGCCGCGCAGCTTGACCTGGTCTTGACCGACGCCCCGGCGGTTCGGATGAAGGAGGGGCAACGCAGTATCATCGCGGCGCCAGATCGTTCACTCGCGGTGATTGCCGGGCCGGGCAGCGGCAAGACCCATCTCCTGACGCAGCGGATGGCCCAGGCTGTCACCCGGGGTGATGCACCCGTCATCGGCATCACCTTTACCCGGGCTGCGTCCCGGGAACTGGAAGCGCGGCTTCGATCAACGTCGTCCCATCACGATTCCCTGTGGACCGGGACTCTTCACCAGTTCGCCCACGAGCTGCTCTGCCGTAGCGGAGAAGAGCCTGATGTGTTGGATGACCGGCAGCGGGCTGCAATGCTGCAGTACGCACTGCACCGGGAAGGGTACACGGTCTCATTCTACCGCGCCTTGAGGCTGACCCAGCGGGCATCGGCGCTCAGACACGGCACGCAGAGGCCTGAGTCGTCCTCAGTCAGCGATGGAATGCTGATGGAGACGTATCAGCGGACAAAAGAGAACGCTCGAGCCATGGATTACGATGATCTCATCGACCGGGCTATCGCACGGGCGGCTCAGCCAGGTGTCACCACGGCGGCGCATGTCTTCGTGGACGAGTTTCAGGATCTTGACGCCGCGCAGTATCGCTTGGTGCAGCGCATGGCGCGCGGGCCCTCCATCATGGTCATCGGAGATCCTTACCAGGCCATCTATGGTTTTCGCGGAGGAGATCCGCGATTGAGCGAACGATTCATTCGCGAAACTGCCCACACGCGGGTGGAGCACCTCACCTCCAGTTATCGCTGCGGCGAGACCATCCTCCGGGCCGCAGATGGTGTGGCACGTCGGGATCCAGCCATGACTTCGGCACGGGGGGAACCGGCGATGGTCGAGGTGCTGCGAGCCGGCTCTCCGGCGAAGGAAGCCCGGATGATCGCGGGGCGCGTGCGGGAAGTCTTGGGAGGGCTCACATCCAGAGACACGCCGAGCGGGCAGACCCCATGGGCTGCGGGTTTCGGCGACATTGCAGTCTTGGTGCGAACAAGCCATATGATCGGCCTGTTCGTCAAGGCCCTCGCCGAGGTTGGCATACCGTGCCGATCCGCCCGTGCCACAGCCCTCTCAGAAGATCCGGCTGTGTCCAGAGTTCTTGCCTGGCTGCGTCTTGGTCTCAACCCTGAAAGCCCGGCCGATGTGCTGATCGCCCGAGCCTGGCGTCCCGGCGATGCCCTACCCGCGGGCCTTGGCCTCTCCGAGCGCAAAGAGGTAGAGGAACTGGCGTTGGTCAGCACCGCGGAGGCTCTGGATCGCCTGGCGCTGAGGGGAATCAGCGTGGGCGTGGATGCCGATCGGATGAGGATTCTTCGCCGGCTTGCGGAGGAATGCCCGCGGGTGTCGAGTTTTGTCACACGGGTGATGTCGGAGCGGGAGGCGGGGGTCGTGGATGGGAGGGCGGAGGCGGTGCGCGTGATGACCATGCACGCTGCCAAGGGATTGGAGTTCGGTGCGGTGTTTGTCACCGGGTTTCGGGAGGGCCTGCTTCCCCTATGCGGTTCGGATCCGGAGGAAGAACGGAGGCTCTGCTACGTCGCCATGACCAGGGCCCGTTCGTATCTGGCTCTGACCTATGCCGGCGAGGTCAGCCAGATATCACGATTTGCAGGCGATATCCCCGCGGAGGCTCTCGCCTCGCCGAGACGACCACGCCGCAGTGCTGTTCAGCTCGAGCTGGACCTGTGGTGAGAGAGAATCACATACACCCTTGACACAGGTGATCAGGGAGTGTAAAGTGAAGGGCTGTCCGTTTTCTGGCTGTCTCTGGGGCCTCGCTGGTGCGCTGGCGTAGCTCAATCCGGTAGAGCAGCTGACTTGTAATCAGCAGGTTGTAGGTTCAAGTCCTATCGCCAGCTCCATGGCCGGCTGGGTACTCTCTTGTGGGGGGGTTCCCGAGTGGTCAAAGGGGGCAGACTGTAAATCTGTTGGCTGACGCCTTCGAAGGTTCGAATCCTTCCCCCCCCACCACACATTTTTCGCAGACGCCAGCGCGTTGCGGGAGTAACTCAGTTGGCAGAGTGGCAGCCTTCCAAGCTGCAAGTCGCGGGTTCAAATCCCGTCTCCCGCTCCAAACCCAGGGCGAGCCGAGACGGACGGCGTTTTCATGAGGCCTGTCGAGGCCCACGTAGCTCAGCTCGGTAGAGCACGTCCTTGGTAAGGACGGGGTCACCGGTTCAAGTCCGGTCGTGGGCTCCAGGTATGTGAGGTACTTCACGGTAGGGTAGCTTTAGGCGCGCAACCCCAAGACGGAGGTCACGGAGATGGCCCGAGCGAAGTTTGAGAGGCGCAAGCCGCACGTCAATGTGGGGACGATAGGGCACATAGATCATGGGAA
>JAFGKV010000163.1 GCA_016928395.1 Candidatus Fermentibacterota bacterium
ACTTTAGACGGCCTTGACGTCTGTTAGTGTACAGGCGAGATCCTCCGTGGCCAAAGTCACCAGCAGGGCTCGGCTCCGGGTCGTTGAGGAACCTCACCGCCAGACTTGCTGTATGTCTTTCCAGTACAGACTCTTCGCGGGTCTCCAGGCGGTGATCGGGAGCTTCGGGCCGGGCATCGCCGCTCCAGACAACCCAGACAGCATGAACGACACACGGATACGGCCCAGGAGGGACGCCATGGATAGTGATATTCGCAAGACTGGCGACTTGGTCAAGGAACGTATTGAGCTTCTCGGGAGGATTCGGGCCAATGTGGCCTCGGTGATCGTGGGGCAGGCAAAGCTCATCGACGGATTGCTCATCGGCCTGCTGACGCGGGGCCATCTCTTGCTCGAAGGCGTACCCGGTCTGGCCAAGACCCTCACCGTCAGCACCCTGGCCAGCAGTATCGACGTTAAGTTCCAGCGCATTCAGTTCACACCGGACATGCTGCCCGCCGACATCGTGGGTACGACTGTTTTCGATCCAAAGGAAGGCGTGTTCTACCCCCGCAAAGGCCCCATCTTCGCGAATCTCATTTTAGCCGATGAGATCAATCGGGCGCCGGCCAAGGTGCAGAGCGCTTTGCTGGAGGCGATGCAGGAGCGCGCGGTGACCATCCAGGATCAAACGTTCCTGCTGGAAGAGCCGTTCCTGGTGCTGGCGACACAGAATCCTATCGAACAGGAGGGCACCTACCCGCTCCCGGAGGCCCAGGTGGATCGGTTCATGCTGAAGCTGGGTGTGGGCTACCCCGGGAAGGACGAGGAGAAGGAGATTCTGAAGCGCATGGGGATGGTGAAGCCCGACGTGTCGGTTCACCCGGTGGCGACGAAGGAGGATATCCTAACCGCTCGAGACGTGCTGGACATGGTCTATGTCGACGACAAGGTCATGGGCTATGTGGTCGATGTCGTCAGCGCGACCCGCGATCCCGAGAAGTACGGCATCAACGACATGACCGGCCTCATCCGTTATGGCGCATCTCCCCGGGCGGGCATTCATCTGCTGCTGGCAGCCAAGGGGCATGCCGTGCTGGCAGGCCGGGGCTACGTGACGCCGGCCGACGTCAAGGCCATGGCCATGGACGCCTTGCGTCACCGCGTCATCCCGACCTACGAAGCCGAAGCCGAGGAACTTACCTCCGAGGATCTCGTCCAGAGGGTACTGGACAATGTGGCGGTGCCGTGAGGCCTGCCACGAAGTGGCAGGCTATCAGCTATCGGCTGTCAGCTGTCAGCTGTCGGCTGTCGGCTATCGGCCCGGCGCTACCAGATTCTGCCATGAAGGGATAGCGAGACAATGCAGGACTTCAGCAAGCTTCGAGTGTGGCAACACGGTCATGAACTAGTGTTGCGAATCTACCAGGCCACGCGTCACTTCCCTCCAGATGAGCTCTACGGCTTGACGAGTCAGTTGCGTCGAGCTGGCATTTCCATACCATCCAACATCGCTGAAGGTTGTGGTCGATCCAGCGATGCTGACTTCGCGAGGTGCCTGCATGTGGCAATGGGATCGGCCTGCGAAGTCGAATACCAGCTTCTCCTCGCGTCCGACTTGGGCTACCTGAGCAGAGAGGCCTTTGATGACCTGACCCGAGGAACGATTGAGGTGAAGCAGCAGCTTGCGTCGCTCCTGACACGTCTCAAGGGTACCGGAAAGGCAAAAACGGCGAAGGAGTCAGCCAGCCAATGAGCGTTCTGGCAGCAAACGCCCTATCTATCAAGCCTGTATTCCTCAGGATTGAGGGGGGTTGCCACTCTTCGTCAGGGCTTCATGAGCCGAGAGCCGAGAGCCGAGAGCCGAGAGCGTAGAATGCTTCCCTCCGATCTCCTTCGCCGAGTCAGAAGACTCCAGATCAAGGCCCGCAAGCCGGTGGCGGAGCTGCTGGCCGGGGAGTTCAGATCGGTATTCCGGGGCACTGGCGTCGAGTTCGATGAGCTGCGGGAGTATGTCCCCGGCGATGACATCCGGGCCATCGACTGGAACGTCACCGCCCGCATGGGGCGACCCTTTGTCAAGCGCTACATGGAGGAACGCGAACTCACGGTCATGCTCCTGGTCGACCTCTCCGGATCCATGAGCTTCGGCACGGGCGACTCCCTCAAACGGGAGCGGGCAGCGGAACTGGCAGCCCTTCTCGCCTTCAGCGCGGCCCAAAACCGTGACAAGGTCGGTCTTATCTCGTTTACCGATAGGGTCGAGCAGTTTATCCCGCCCAAGAAGGGAACGCGCCATGTGCTGCGTCTTATCCGCGAACTCCTCTACTTCAGGCCTCAGGGATCCGGCACCGACATCGCGGGCGCGTTGCGCTACTTGAATCTGGTGCAGCACCGCAAGGCCGTGGTGTTCGTCATCTCAGACTTCTTCGGCGCCGATTACCGCCACGACCTCCGCCTCTCCGCCAAGCGGCACGATTTGATCACGGTGCTGCTGCGCGACGAGAAGGAAGCGGCCTTGCCCTCGTTGGGCCTTGTCGTGTTTACCGATCCCGAAACGGGCGAACAGGTCGTGGTTGATACGACGATTCACGGCGCCCGTCAGCGGTTGGCGGCACAGGCGACCGAGAGCGTAGCGTGGCTGGCCAGGGAGACGGCTGCCGCCGGGGCCGATCTCCTGGAGATCGGCAGCTCTGAGGACTACGTGACAAAGCTGCACCGGTTCTTCCGCAGCAGAGAGCGCGCCCGCTGATGCGTTGGGGATTCCTCGTTCTGGCAGTATTCCTCGCGTGTGATGGAGGCCAGGGTCTCCGCGAGGAGATCCAGTGGAAGCGCTCTTTCACCTATGGATCTCCACCTGTTCAGCTCACCGTGAACCTGGGCGAGGATTCCCTCACCGCCGCATCCACGCTGCACGTTGAGCTGGTTCTCGAGGCAGCGTCCGCGGTTCGCGCGCGCCTTCCAGATTCCATCCCGCTGGAGGGGCTCCTGGTTCGTTCCGCGTCGGCGAGTCCTCCCGAACCCATGCCTGACGGGGGCCATCGGGAGCGCACGCGCGTGGTGCTGGAGCCCATGCTGCCCGGCACGGCGGCCATCGGCCCCATCGTCGCATCCTACGAGCAGCAGGAGGGTGAGCAGTGGATCGCGCACCGGCTCCAGACGAGCCGGATCGACGTGCATGTGGCGTCTTTGGGAGTGCCCGAGCAGGGGCCCATCGAGTTCAAGGCCCCCCGAGGTCCAGCATGGCCGCACACGAACATCCTGCCCTATGTCATCGCCGGGATGGTGTGCCTGGTCGCAGTGTTCGGTCTCGCCTATTGGGCTTCTCTGAGACGCGCGCGCAAAGCCGCGGAGCCCATCCCGCCACATCGTCTCGCCCTGCGGGAGCTGAGAGACCTGGAGCACCGAGATCTCGTTCGGCGCGGTGAGTTGCTGCGCTTCTACGGCGAACTGACCGACATCATCCGCCACTACCTCGATCGCGGGTTCGACATCCCCGCCCCCGATCTCACCACCGAGGAGGTGACGCAAAGGCTCCGCTCTGTCGAACGCCTCAGGGTCGAACCGACGTCACAGATACGAACTCTGCTGGATGAAGCGGATCTGGTGAAATTCGCCAAGTTCGAGCCTGCCCGTGAGACGGCCGAAGAACGCCTCGCGGGCGCTAAGGCCTTCGTCCGAGCCACGGCGCCGCAGGAGGAGCAGCCCAGTGCAGTGTGAGCCCATGTCGCTTCGCGCCGCCATCATGTTGGCCGCCATCATAGTGCCGCTGGTGGCCTGGCGGATGTTCAGACGGCAAAGGGCAGCGGTGACCCTTTCGACGACGCCGCTCTTGGCAGCGGGTCCCAAGGGGCTTCGGGGCCGGCTGTACCGCACGCCTGACGTGCTGAGACTCCTGGCACTGATCGCGCTGCTAGTGGCCCTGGCCCGACCCCGAGAAGGGGAGGAAAGCGTGCACGTGAGCAGCGAAGGCGTGGCCATCATGATGCTGGTCGACCGGTCAACGTCCATGGACTCTC
This sequence comes from Candidatus Fermentibacterota bacterium, assembly GCA_016928395.1. Classification (GTDB taxonomy): domain Bacteria; phylum JAFGKV01; class JAFGKV01; order JAFGKV01; family JAFGKV01; genus JAFGKV01. The sequence continues at coordinate 3,999 of JAFGKV010000163.1, forward strand.
CCATGCAGATCGTCGACAAGGACACGCTCTCGAGGTTGGACATGGTGAAACGGGTGTTCAAGGCATTCGTACTGGGGGGCGACGGTCTTCCGGGCCGGCCCAATGACCTCGTGGGCCTCTCCACCTTCGCCATGTTCGGTGAGCAGAACTGCCCGCTGACCCTGGATCGGGATGGCTTGGCTCTCTTCATCGACGGTATCACCCTGGCAACGCCGGTGGAAGATCGCACCGCCATCGGAGACGGGCTCCGCCACGCGGCCTTGAGCCTCATTGCCGCCACTGCCCGCACACCAGCAAAGAGCAAGTTCATCATCCTGCTGAGCGACGGGGAACAGAACGCCGGAGAACTAACGCCCGAGGAGGGTGCCCGTATGGCGGCCTCCCATGGCATCAAAGTCCACTGCATCTTCGTATCATCGCCGATGGGCGCCCGGCAGTATGTCGATTTCTTCGGCCGGGTGATGCAGATCCCTACCGAGGTGTCCACCGGGGACGAGCTGAAGGAGGTGGCGTCCATCACGGGTGGCACGTTCTCGGAAGCGACCGACGGGAAGTCGCTTCTCGAGATCACCCGTCGTATCGATCAGGAGGAGAAGACGGAGATACGACAGAAAGTGGTCCGTTACAGAGAGCGGTTCGGTCTGCCGTTGGTGATCGGCATCGCACTGCTGGGAATCGAACTTCTCTTTCGCGCCACCATGTTCCTCCGCATTCCGTGAGAACCGACTATGGAAGCATTCTTTCGATTTCTGCGCCCTGACCTGGCCTTTCTGCTGTTCTGTGTGCCGCTGTTCGTGGCCTTGCGGGTCTGGGCTGTCCGCCGCAGTGTCCGCCGAATAGAGACGCTGGCCGCGATCCAGACCAGGTGGAGGATCGCACCGCGCATGTCACCCGGCAGACGGTTCACGGCTATCCTGCTCCTTGCCATGGCGACGGCCATGCTGGCCGCCGCTGCCATGCGTCCGCAGGGTGACCCGAGCAGACTGGAAGTGATGGCCAAGGGCCGCGACGTGGTGTTCCTCGTTGACGTGTCGAGGAGCATGCTGGCCCAGGACCTGCGGCCCAGCCGTCTTGAGCGTTCGATTCTGGCCATCAAGGAACTGCTTCCCTCGCTCAGGGGTGATCGGGTGGCGCTGGTCGTGTTCGCGGGGAACGCCGCACTGAAGTGCCCCTTGACCCTTGACTACGCGTTCCTCCGCGCCATCCTCGATGGGGTGGGTCCGGATGACGTGAGCCAGGGCGGAACCAGTGTCGGAGACGCCCTGCGCATCACGGCTGATCGGGTTCTCAAGGTGGACGAAGCAGCCTACCAGGACATCATCCTGATCTCCGATGGAGAGGACCAGGAATCCTTTGCCCTGGAGGCTGCCAAGGAGTTGGCGGTACGGGGTGTCCGGATCCACGCCGTCGGCGTCGGGAGCCTCGAAGGGGCCCGCATTCCAGACCCCGATCGTCCAGGAACCTATCTGACCTATCAGGGAGAGACCGTGCATTCGGCCTTGAACGAGAGCCTGCTTCGCAGCATCGCCGAAGTAACGCCGGGAGGGAGCTATCTGCCCGCCCGGGCGGGCAACCTGGAGCTCGTCTCACTCTATCGCGACGTGATCTCCCAGGAGGAGGAGCGAACCATGCAGACCGGCATGCGTCTGCAGTGGCGCGAGTGGTTCCAGGCGCCGCTCTTGCTGGGTATGCTGCTGCTCGCGGGGGAAGCGCTCGTGCGGGGGACCTGGAATGTCTGATTCGAGTCTGAGCCGTGGCCTTCCGCGGGTCGTAGGTGTGGTCGTTGCGGTGCACCTCCTGCTCGGCGGCGCCACCTTCGGCGCAACGGTGGAAGACGCATTGCGAGCCAGGGAAGAGCAGGGACCAAACACGGCCGCCGCCATCCTCGAGGAGTTGTGGCGCCAGGACTCAGGCAACCTTGAGGCCGGCTACAACTTGGGGCTGTGCCTCTTGGAGTCCGGCGCGATTGACAGCGCGTCAACGGTGCTCGATGCCGTCGCGCAGCACAAGGCTATCCATCCTACCATGCGCCGTGATGCGCTGTACAATCTAGGCCTTGCCCGGGCCCTGGGCGCCCAGCAGCTCCAGCAGATGCGGCCCGCCCAGGCCAAGGAGCTGTACGGCAAGGCAATACAAAGCTTCCGGGATGCACTGTCCGGGCCTGCCGACACCAATCTGACCGCCGATGCCGGGTACAATATCGAGGCGGCATGGCGTCTCCTGGCGCAGTTGGAGCAGCAGATGCAGCAGCAGTCGTCCTCGGGTATGGACTCGCTGGCGCAGCAGCTGCAGGACCTCACAGAGCAACAGCAGAATCTTCAGCAGCAGACACAGAAGAGCCCACAGCCGCAGGAACTCCACGACGAACAGCAGGACCTCCAGCAGCAGGCGCAGGATATGGCAGAACAGATGCGTCGCAAGGGCCTCGAGAAGCCGGCCGAAGACGTGCAACAGGCCGAGCAGGCACAAGCCGAGGCCGCAGAACAGCTCTCCCAAGGGAATCCGCAGGGAGCGACTGAGCGGCAAGACCAGGCCCTCGACCATCTGCGGGATGCCATAGCTGCGCTCTTGGGGCAGGACCAGCAGGGCGCGCCGCCGGACAGCACCGAAGCGCGGAAGGCCGCCGAGGAGCTGGCCAAAATCAATCGTGATGCCGAAAAGCAGCGGCAGCAGCGTGAGGCCGAGCTGCGGAAGGACCCACGATACCGACCGAAACCGGCGACGACCGGGCGGGTCGAAGTGGAGAAGAACTGGTGATCAAACCGGCGTGGCATCCGGCGTCGGGATCAGCATCTATCCGATGGGTCCTGGCGTGTGTGGCTGCGGTTCTTGCCGCCCTTCCGTGCAAAGCAGCGCCCACGGCCGATGTGAGGCTGCAGAAGACCGTCGTCGGCGTAGGTGAGACCACTGCGTTGGAGATCGTCGTAACCGGCACTGCGGAAGCCACGGTCACGGCGACGTTGCCTGCCGTGAGTGGCCTCCGCGTGTCCGGGCCTCAGACAAGCCGCATGAGCCAAACGACCATCATCAACGGCCGCCAGGAAAGCTCCATCACCACGACTCTGTCATACCAGGTGACGGCGCTGCACAGCGGGCAGTTCACCATTCCCGCGTTTGAGGTGCAGGTCGACGGGGCGAAGACCACGGTCGGACCCCTGCGGCTGCGAGCCGAGGAGAGCCCTCAGAGCGCCGCCATCAGGCTCCGCACGACCATTGATGACCGGTCGCCATTCGTGCAACAGCCGCTCACCTATCGGGTCACGTGGTCTGTCGCCGACGAAATCCACGGGTACGATCTGACCATCCCCGCTTTGGATGAACGCCACGACTACCTGGTCCACGTACTCACCCCGTCGAGTGCCCGTACGCAGGACCTCGTGATACACAAGGCAACGCACAAGGCCGCCGTCGGCAAGGAAACCCTGGACGGCGCCGACTACACGACCTTCACCATCACCGCCCGAATCTACCCGTTGCGCGAGGGGTCGATCGTGCTGCCTGCCCCGCTCGTCCGCGCAGCAGTGCAGCAGGGGTGGGAGGTGGTGCGAGATTTCTTCTTCGCGGAGCGCCGGCCCAAGCTCGTGACCATGACCGCGGTGGGAGAGCAGTTCACGCTGGCCGTGCGTGCGCTACCCTCCGAAGGTCGTCCCCGGGGCTTTGGCGGAGCGGTCGGCCGCTACTCCTTCTTGGTGAGTGCATCGGACACCGTGGCGCGCGTGGGGGACCCGATTCGGCTTACCATGAAGGTGCGGGGCAGCGGGCTGCTGTCACAGGTGCCGCGACCCGAACTGGGGGCACTGGCCGAAGTGACAAAGGACTTTACGGTGCTCGGCACCCTCGAACCGGGCGAGGTCTCCGGTGATCAGGTCGTGTTCGAGGAGATCGTCAGGCCAAAGACCGCCGACGTGAAGCAGTTTCCCTCGATCCCTCTTGCCTACTTCGATCCCTCAAAGGAGGAGTACCACACCGCATGGTCCGATCCCATCCCGTTGCGCGTGATGGCCGCGCCGGACGTAGGGCCTGTAGAGGCCTTCGGTGCGCGTGATGCCTCGGCACGAACACCATCCGAGGCAGCGGGCGGGTTGCGAGCTCCCTACCGCGGCCCGCGACTCACCGATACTCCCGGCGATCCGTGGTCACCTTTGATCTACCTTCTGGCGGCCCCTGTAGCGTATGGCGTACTCTTCGCCGGGATGACGGTGCGGCGCCGCGTTCTCAGGGATGCCGCGGGGTGGTCGCGACGAAGCGCCGTCTTTGGGTTCGACAAGGATCTGGCCCGGCTCAAGAAGACGGCGAGACAGGAAGGCGATGCGTTCTATGCGGATCTCGCCGACCTCTGTGCACGGCAGGCGGCGGCGCGACTGGGCGTGTCCTCTGCAGAGATCACGCCCCACGACGTGCCTCGCCTGGTGGGCGATGGCACGCTCTCGCAGGAGTCTGGAGCCCGGCTCGAGGGTCTTCTGGAGGAGATCGACCACGCGCGTTTCTCCCCTCATTCCACCGAAGCAGCAGCGAGACTCGCCATCCTGGAGCGTGCGCGAACCGTTCTCAAGGGGGTGAAGAGGCCATGATCGCCGCCGTTGTGGCACTCTCTGTGGCTGTCTTTGCCGCGGGCAGTGATGTGACCTCGATGCTCGCTCTGGCCGATTCGGCGTATCATGAGGCATTGGCATCGGAGGGAATGGACCGCACGATTCTGGCCCAGCGGTCGGCCGCCGTGTTGGAGCAGGTGGCAACGGGCAAAGGCCGATGGAACGGCCACGTGCTGTACAACCTTGGTACCGCCTACCATCTTGCGGGAGACCTGGGCCGCGCCGTACTGAACTACCGAAAGGCCCAGCGGCTCCTCCGCGGACTCCCCGACCTGGAGGCGAATCTCGAGCTGGCTCTGGCCCAGCGTCGGGATCGAATCGAGCCGGGGCAGCGGGAGGAGATCTTCCGGGCGTTATTCTTCTGGCACCATCTGCTCTCCCCCGCGGCACGCCGGTGGGTTTTCGCTGGGAGTTTCCTCGTCTTCTGGCTCGTGCTGGCGCTGAATGTGTTCCGGCGCACAGGGATCGCGACCGCCATCGCATGGTGTGCCGCGGCCATCGCCATGGCGCTGGGTCTCTCGGTGGGCAGCGACTTCATGGCCGGTATCCGGAAGGATCATGGCGTCATCGTGGCCCAAGAGGCCACTGCGCGCACCGGGCCCGGGGCGAGCTATGCCTCAGCCTATGAGGGCGGCCTGCACGCGGGAACCGAGACCCGCATCGTGGAACATGAAGCCGGGTGGTTCCGCGTTCGCCTCATCGACGGATCGGAATGCTGGCTCCCCGAAGGCAGCGTCGAGCGGTACTGAGGGAGCTGCAATGGAATGATGGATGGAT